>JAFAUE010000426.1 GCA_019243475.1 Acidobacteriota bacterium
CTTTTTTTTTGGTTGACGATTTGGCAGTGTGGTCTTAGAACCTTCTTCGGTCATTCGTGCATGCGGGCTTAGCCGCGTTCAAAATAGCTACTTGAACCCGGTCCAATCCAACGAGCCCCATCGAGAGCGGATAGCTGTTAAGCGGCAGGGCGTTCCTGCTGATGCGAGTCCGCGAAGCTGTGCGAGTGTGCCGCTGAGGGCCAGACAATGGCCATCTCACGCGCCAAGGACGCGCGGCGTCAACGCAGCGTCCAGCCTCTGCCTCCCAAACTCCCACCCCACACCAAGGCATCGGAATTCCCCGATCCCGCCACGCCGGCAGGAGGCGGCTCCGCACTCGGCATGCTCCTGGGCGAGGTCCGCGCCATTCTCGACGAAGCGCGCAACCTGGCGCTGTTCGTCAACGCCCGCTTCCCCGCGACCTGCGAGGAACGCGCCTGCGACCTGGCCCGAGCCATCCAGCGCGTCCGGCCCCGGCTGGACGACGCGATCAACGTCGTTGACGGCGATTTCGACGATTCGCCAGCTGCCACCGCCCAGAAAGGCGGTGCAGCGTGACACGCGAAGAAATCGAAAACGTCCGTGACAACTGCATGGACCACCTCGACGACATTTTCCGCACCGTGGTGCACACTCCCGAAGAGAAGGTGGAACTCGCGGACCGCTTCGAAATGGAAGCCACCTATCACGAGATCGCCTGTCGGCACCTCATGACGTTGCCGCGGCGTGAGTCGAATTTGCAAGGCGACGAGGCCCTCCGCTTCGTGGTGTTGACGCTAGAGCACTACAGCATCGATCACCCGCGCTTGGCCAAGCACCTCGAACCGGCAATCCGCAGCATCAGGATTCTGCTGCCGGAAGGGGGTGCCGCATGATCCACTCCACGTTCCCCGAGTGCGTACGCCAGGAGCTGCAACTGGCCCGGCAAAAGCACCGTCCGCAAGGTAGCGCCCACGAGGCGTTGGCCGTCATCCTGGAAGAGGTCTGCGAGTTCCAGGCGGAAGTGTTCAAGAAGAGTGAGCAACGCTCAGCGGCAAAGATGCTGGTGGAGCTGGTGCAGATTGCGGCCATGTGCCAGCGTGCAGCCGAAGATCTGCACATCGACCTGTCCCACGAGGGAGATTACCTCGCCATCCGCAAGCATCCCGACCGTGGCGCAATGAACAACTTCGGGAAAGGGGGTGACGCATGACTCCACCCCTTCGCAGGACCTCACCGCCGGAATCGCCGCTGGACCGACTCGGCTGCCTGATGCTCAAAGCGATGGACGCCATCGAGCGCTGCGCCCCGATGGGCAATCGCGATGAGCTGGACGCCACCACTGCGGCGTACATCGACAAGCAACTCGCCAAGGCCATCGCCTGGCTTGCCAGCGCCCGCAGCATCGCCATCACGCAGGGGAACCTGTCTGACCCCGCGTTCGATGATGGCGAGGTGTGGGACTGGGATGACGAAATCGCTCTGGCCCCAGCGCACGATGCGTCAGGCGCGAAAGGGGGTGCATGATGCGCCCAGAGCCAACGAGCGTTGCCGTGATCCCGGACACGCCGATCCGCCTGCACTGGTTCACCGTGGAAGCCCGCAAGGCGCTCCTGCACATGATCCAGAAGCTGGACGCCGGCATGTCCACGTCGATGGCGTATGAGCTGGCCAGCGATGAGCTGACCAAGCTGTACCGGCAAGCCTGCCTTCTCGAAGGGGCCGCGCCGGTCAACGCCATGCTTGATCCGGTGGCCGTGGAGCTGCAAGCCCGCTTCGCGCTGGATAACCTCTTCCACGCGTTGAAGGCCGGCAGCTATGAAGGCGAATGTCGCAAGCATTTCTGGGCGACGTTCCGCAAAGCGACCAACCCGCACGCCGTCTAAGTCACCCCCGCGCGCGCCGTCCAGCGTGGCCGGCGCTGCGCTCATTCCCTGTTTGCCTCTCAAACGAAAGGATGTGTTTCATGGATCATCGCACCGTCACTCTCAAGAACGGCCAGAAAGTCGTCCTGGTGGACCGGGAGCAGCTCCGCTTCAAGCGCCACGGCCGCATGTTCGGTTTGCCCGATCATCTCGTGGCCTTCAAACGAGTGAAGCTCCCCACCGCGCCGGTGAAGTTCTCGGGCTCGAAAAACCGCACCATCAAGTATCCCATCCTGGGGAACGATCAGTACGGCGACTGCTACGAAGCGGACGCGCTGCACTGCATCCAGACCTGGACGGGGAACGTCGGGACCGAAGTGCAGTTTGATCTTCGCGCCGTCATCAACGAGTACCTGCAACTGTCCGGCGGTGACAACGGGCTCTCCGATGACGATGTCTTTCCCCACTGGCGCGGGCCGGGTTTCCAGGGGCATCGCATCCTGGATGAAATGACGGTCGATCCGGCTGACGCCGCGGCCATCCGCCTGGCGATGTATCTCTTCTGCGGCGCGTCCTACACCTGCTCGCTGCTTTCGGGGTGGCTCAACGCCACCGACCCCGGCACGATCTGGGACGCCAACATGGGCCGGCCTGACCCGAGCGCCGGCCACGCAATGCACCTCAGCGGGTACGATGCCACGGCCCAGGCCGGGCAGCTCCAGGCCGGCTACTTCGAAGACGAGACGTGGGCCATCGATCCGCCGATCCGTCTCACGCCGGCCGGTATCCGCGCATCGGACCCGGAAATCACGGTGCAATTCAGCCTCGAAATGTTCGGTGCCGACGGCATCGCGCCGCACAACGGCATGTCGTATGAGCAGCTCGCCACGCTGTGGGTGCAGCTCGGCGGGGCCAATCTGCCGCCGTCGCCGTTTCCCCCAGCTCCCGGACCAACGCCGGTCCCGCCGGTTCCGCCTGGTCCGCCTTCTAGTGGTATCACGCTTCTTTTGCCGCCGGGGCTTCCCCCCGGCACTTACACCGTTGGCCCCTCGGGAGCCCCGAGCGTGGACCCCGCCCAGGTGCTCAAGATCGTGGACGAACTCCTGGCGCTGTTCAACATTCCCCCGCTGGCGTGGCCGATGTCGATGAGGAGCCGGCTGTTGACGGTCGGCCAAATCCCCTGGGGCAAGGTTTTGCAAATCATCGCCCTGGTAATGGCAGCCATTCAGGGAGGCCTGACGCCCGACAAGCTGGCGGCGCTCATGGCGCAGATTCTGGCCATCCTGACGGGCCAGTAACAGCAGTCACCGGCAGAGAGGAGTGAGCCGCGGCGGAAAGTCCCCGCGGCTGCAAGAGGGAAGCCCCGCGGGGTCGATTCCAATCCCGGCCCCGCGGTCGCTCTTGGAACTGCAGAATGCACCGGCAGCTTTCCCGAGGCCGGCCGAGCCCGCCAAATCCCCACCCCAAGGAGGAACTTCCCATGTGCCCCGTCGATCTTTCCCCAGTTGCACTTCAGAAAGTTGCCAGCATCGTCAACGCCATCAAAAAGGGGACGCGGTTCTTTCATGTCGTTGGGCTCTCCGGTGGCATTGACTCCCAGGCGACGCTACGCCACGTCCGCGAACGCTTCGGCGACGAAGAAAAGATCGCGCTCAACACGCACGCCGGACGCAACGAGTGTGGGGTAACGGTAAAGTTCCTGGAAGATTTCTCCAAGGACGTGTTTCCCGTTATCACGATCACGCCGCTGGTGATCGACCTGGCGGACGTTGGCACCAAGCCGGGCGCAACGCAACGCCGCCGTTCCGAGTACTCGGATGAAGATGAGCTGACCTTTGTGGACCTGGCGTACATCAAGGGCCGATTCCCCAGCCGGAAGGCGCAGTTTTGCACCGAATATCTCAAGCTCCGGCCTCAACAACGGTGGCTCCGTTCGACGCTCACCAACCGCGGCGTTGGCTTCAAACGCTACATCGGTGTGCGGCGCGACGAATCGACGCCCCGGCGCAACGCCGCCGATTGTGACTATGACACGTTTTTCGGATGCGAGACGGAGCGTCCGGTTGCCAGTTGGACCAAGCAGCAATGCTTTGAGTACGTGCAGTCGTTCGGCGAAGAAGTGAACCCGCTCTACAAGATGGGTTTCTCGCGCGTCGGCTGTGCCCCTTGCGTCAATGCCAAGAAAGACGACATCCGCGAGTGGGCGGCGCGGTTCCCTGAGGTCATTCAAAAGGTCAGGGACTGGGAACAGGTCACCAAGCGAACGTTTTTTGCCCCGATGGTCCCCGGCCTGGAAATCAACTGGATTGATGACGTGGTGGCGTGGTCCAAGACGGCCTGGGGGGGCCGGCAACCGCTTTTGTCGTTCGTGGAAGATGACGCCCAGGCCGGCGCTTGCGTTTCGCAATTCGGCCTTTGCGAGTGAGGTCACTTCGTTCGCCCGATGGATGAGGGCCTGTCATGCCACGTCAGAAGCGCCCCGGCATTCCGGCCGTGCCCAAAAATAGCCCCTCGAGCCCCGGCAAACCCGCCGTGGCTCCCTCGCCGCCGGACATGGCGGGGTACCCTGGCAGCAAGGGAGCGGCGGGGCTGGCGGAGCGGATCATCCGGCAAATGCCGCCGCACATCGAGTACATCGAAGCGTTCGCCGGCCACGCCGCGGTCTACCGCCGCAAAGCGCCGGCGCTCAAGACCTGGCTCATCGACGCCAATCCCAACGTGTGCGAACGCCTGAGGGCCTTCACCGCCGGCCGCACCGGTGTAGACGTCGTGTGCGATGACTTCCTTGTCTGGATCGAGAGCTATCGTTTCTCGCTCAAGCCAACGACGTTGATCTACGTCGATGCGCCGTACCTGCGCGACGTGCGGACGCGGCTCATCTACGACGTCGAGTTCCACACCAAAGATGCCCACGAAACTCTCCTCAAGAAGCTCCTGACGCTGCCGTGCCTGGTGATAGTGTCGCACTACTGGCACCTGCTTTACAACAACACGCTTTGGGACTGGCGGCGGATCGAGATTCCGGCGATGACGCGCGGGGGCCGGCGCGTCAAGAATCTCTGGTGCAACTTCAAGGAGCCGACCTTGCTGCATGACCCGCGCTTCGCCGGGGGCGACTATCGGGAGCGCCAGAACATCGCCCGCAAAAAGAAGCGGTGGGCGCGGAAGTTCGCCAAGATGGACCGGCGCGAACGTCAGGCCGTAGCGGTGGAATTGGCGATGTGCGATCGCTTAGCGGTGGAAATGGCGATGCGGTCCGTACCGGCAGAAGCGCCGGCGCAGGATCCGGCCGGTGTGACTCGGCCGCGGTGAGCTGGCCCAGCTCGGGCGCGCTAAAACCATTCGCGCGTGTTATGGTTTGGGCCGCTGATAGATTCGCACGACAGTGAGGTAAAGCACGGGTTTGGAATTCTCCATCACTCGTGGCGTGAACTGCATTGGCGAATCGACGGGGGGCGCGTCGCACACGTAGCGCCGCTTGTTATTCATCGTCTTGGGAGTCAACGATGTTTCGGAAAGTTTCAAGGGCAAACTTTCTTCCCGTCCGGTCGTCGATGTCGATTCCGACATGGGTAATCGCCTCATCGCCTAATTGTTGCACAAAGGCCCGCAGCTTCTCGTGGGTTTCGATCGAAGCAATAGCGCCTTCGGTGATGTTGGGATACTTCGCGAGGAACCTTTCAATGAGGTCCAGGTCAGTAAACAACAGACAAAACTTGTGCCCTTCCGGCGTATTCCATTCAACGGGCTTGCCGCGCTTGTTTAACAGAACGTACAACGGCAGGCCAAATCCCCAGCGTGGATCGATCGGGAAATCGTCCATAGTTGCTGCTCCTGGTGGGGCTCGCCAGCTCGGCGGGCATCGGGAGCAGACACGATGGAGCGCCGAGCTGGTTACACCGGGTAATTAGGCCGGTTTCCCCACGGCCATTGTAGTCCGCTTTCCCTCAAGGCAACCAAAGGAGTAAGTCATGCACGTCAACGGCAATTCGCACGTCGGCCCGGTTCCCACCAAAGAGCGCGTGGGCGCTCATGTGGTGCAGGTGTTTCGCGTGGAGCAAACAGACGGTGTCTTCGTGCGCATGTTGAGCCCGGAGTACAAAGGCTTGTTCACGCACTTCTACCAGAAGCGATCGCACTACTGTGCAGGGGACGCCTGCAAGATTCCCAACCACGCCAGCGATCGCGTGTGGAAGGGCTACGTGGCGGCGGAACGCCTGCTTCGTGCTGCCAAGCCGATCTGGGTTCCGGTGTGCCTGGAGATCACCGAGAATCTGGAGCTGGACTTTCGCCACACCTATCAGCGCGGCCAACTCTGGGAGCTGTTCAAGGATGATCTTGGCAAGGGGAAGAAAAACGCGATCAAGGGTAAGCTCCACCTCGATCCTCCCCCTGAGAACCTGCGCAAGCCGTTCGACATTTTGCCCTGCCTGCGCGCGCTCTATCACCGTGATGTCATCGATCTGCGGCATGGCTCCCCCATCCCCGATCGCGTGTGGGTTGAGGAGGTCGAAGGCGAATTGCCGCTGGCGCTGCAGCATGAAGGCTACGGCAAGGTGGAGCTGCCCGACGATTACAACATGGCGGAAGAGTTGAAAAAACGCCAGCGTATGAAGGTGGTCAACACCACCTCTCCCACCGAAAAGAAAGCCCAGCGCGGCTATTGATCGAGTTTCGAACCTGCACTTTTCGAAACGCCAGGGCCTTCGTCCTGGCGTTCATTTTTTGGGTGACTCCCACCTCAACATGTACCGTCCGCGGGCTTCCTGAGCGATCCTGGAACGATTTTTCGAGCTGATTTCTGGTTTGGAGCTGCCGGCCGCGCCGAAGTGTCCGGGCTTGCGGGGGGAGGGAACGCCCGGGGTGCCTAGGTGTACCTGTGGGGAATGCGCATGGTAGGCGTACGCGTTTCGCGTTTGTGTACGCATACGCGTACGCGTTGGCAATCCCTGCCTTCCGTATTTTTCCAAAAAGCTCCGGGGGGTGGCTGGTGAAGGTCAGGGACCCCGCGCGTAAAGTGACCAGAGGTCACCGCGTGGCGATGATCGTCGCTCCACTTTTTCACCGGGGGTTCAGCTCATGAACGTGCGCGAGTTAGCCGACGCGCTGCGGGCATTGCCCGAAGACGTGCAGGGTCTCGATGTGATGGTGGATGAAGAGGGATTCGACATCCTCATTCAACATGCGTTCCCCGACAAAGATGAAAACGGTCGAACGATCGTCCGATTGACGGGCTGGATGCCAGACACCGCGAACACGCGCTACTTCTGATTCGCGCGTTCTAAGCGCGGCGGCGCTACGCCCCACGGATCCGCCATCGGCGCAAGTGCCGGTGAGGTCCTGCAACGCTCACTTCTGAATTGAGGAGCAAGGGATGCCAGGCAAGAAAGCGATCCCCGCTGGACGCAATCCGAAGAAGCGCGGCTCCGCGCGCATGGCCGAGATGGGTTATCGCGTGGTGCATATCTGGCTCGATGCGATCGAATTTCCGATCATCGACAAGGCAGCTCGCAAGGACGGAAAGCGCCTGGCGACGTGGATGCGCGAGATGTGCCGGCTCGTCGCCGAGGGGCGCGAGTATCGACGGCCGTGATTACTAGGAACCCATGCGTTAGGAGTAACCACACGGCCTTTCGTTCGGAGACGCCTGCCCGCGATCGTTGAAGCCGCGCCGGCGCAAGGAAGGTCAAGCGCCGTGACAGGACCTCGGGGGCCGCGGCCTGGGCGGTCACACCTGCCGCGGCTACCTGCCGGAATGCCGGTGAGGGCCTTCGCGACGGTACGATTGCGCCAGGGCCGCGGAGAAGCGGCCGCGCAATCCTCACGCGAAAGGCAGGTACCCCATGCTCGTGAAAGTCGGCCGGCGCGCCTTGCTCGATTACTTATGCAGCGACCCCGGCCTTGCGATCACCTTCCACCTCTTCAAGAACAACCCGGTCCCGGCCGACGCCGACCTCCTCTTGACCGACCTGACCGAAGCGGACTTCGCCGGCTACGCCGCCATCACTGGCGTGGTGTTTCCAGGCGCGGTCATCAACGGCGATCTGCACGGCGAGACGCTGAGCCCCACCCAAACTTGGACCACGACGGGCGCCGGCCTGCCGCAGACGATTTACGGCGCGTACGTGACGGTCACGATCAGCGGCGCGCCGAAGCTGCTCTTCGTGCGGCGCTTCGCCACGCCCCAGGTGCTGAGCCTGCCGGGCGAGACCGTCAACAAGAAGTTCGATTTCCTGGACGACGATGGCAACGTGCCTGCGTTCGGAGCGTGATCGAGCTGGGGAATTGCGCCGCCGGCCAGTCACGCGCGGCGCGGCGACAAAAAAAGAGCAACCCGACGCGGTAGCTTTCATGCGCGCCGGGCTGCGTGTCACCGGGTAGGAGACGCCCCCCATCCTATCGCGGGCCAGGCAGCCCCGTCAAATCCGGCGGTACCTATCAAACAGGCCGGCCACACCGGCAGCAATGCAGGTTGGGCCGGCCTCATGTCGTTGACTCGCTCACCGGGATCCTGCCCCGGCGAAGTCGCCGCGGACAGCTACGCCGATCGGCGGCGCTTGCTCGATCGCGGTCGCGCTTTCTTACGCTCCGGTTTCGATCGGCCCCCCGGCATCCGGTCCAGGCGCTTATCGATCGTGTTAAGGAGCGTCATCACTTCCTGATGGCGATTCTCCGCGCGTCGGCCTTCGAAGCGAAGGCCGCGGCGAAGCGCCTTGAACCCGTCCGGCACCACGCGAAAGACGTGCTGGTGAATGTAAAACACCAGCACGCCGAACATCGGTACCGCCGGCCCCCAGGTGCGCGCCCATTCTTCCCAGTTGGGTTGCACTTGTGCCCAGAGCATTGATTCCTCCATGTTCTAGGGCATGGCCCGCCGCGCACGCTGCGGCAAGGCCTGGGTGACCACCAGGGGCTGCTCTCCCCACTCGCCGCCCCCCGAGCCGTCCGGCGCGACAGTGTCGCCGATGACCGCGGGATCGGCCACGCCCGGCGGCTGCACGGCCGGCGGTGCCAGGCCGGCGAGATCGCGGAGGCGCTGGGAGTAGGGCTCCACCTCGGCGGGGCCGGGAAGGATCAGGTTGTTCCACGCCGGGTCATAGTCCGCGCCCATGCGGTGGAGAACCTGCCACTGGTTTTCGTTCTCCCACTCCAGGTGATTGAACCGGTAGGGGATTTCGTCGCCGGAGTGAATCGCGCGGCTCATCAGGAACGTGCGGTACACGTTGGCCTGATGGTTCCACCAGTAGCTGCCGGGGGTGGGTGCAACGGGCATGCCGTTCATCACCACGGCGATGCTCGGATGCGTGAAGAAATTCTCCGGCAACGACAGCGACACCTGGCCATGCCGGTTCACCGTCTGCGCCGAGTTCTCGCGCACGTACGCCGCGCGCTGCAGGAGCAAGCCACCCGGTCCCAGGCTCTGCAAGCTGAAGGTGTTGTCCTGGGGGATGCGGTGGATTTGGTCGAACTCGCTGTAGAGGTGCACGAACTTCACGCCGGGATGCTTGCCTTCCATCCACGCCTTCGTTCCGACGCGCGGCGCACCGAAGGCGATGTAACGTACCGTCTTGCCGGGGACGGCATTCTTGAGCGCGTTGGCCCACACTTCGGCGATAGCGCCGCCGAGCGAATGCCCGGTGAAGGTTACCGGCACGCGCGGGTTGAGGAGCGCGGACGCCATCGGCGTTAGGGCCGGGATTGCGGCCAGGCAGCCCAGGTACGAATCCTTGATGTAGCTGGCCACGCGCCCCTGGCAGCCGGTGATCGTCTGCGCGGAAAGCGCGTTCGGCGAGCTGAGGAGCTGCCCCACGTTGTTCGCGCCTTCGATGCCGATCACGACGCGGTATTGCGCGCCGGTGCCGACGCGCACGCCCACCATGCCGGGGATCGCGCCGGCCCTGGGGTACATCGTTGCATCGACGATGCCCCAGGCTCGCTGCATCGATTGCAGGACTCTTGCAGAGATCGGCAACGTGCTGTATCGTGCCCAGTACGTGCAGGCGAACGCCTCGTAGACCTCGCCCAGCGAGATGTTCCCGCCGAAAAACACCGGGGGAAGGGAGACGCTAATCATGAGACCCACCTTTCGAAAAAGGAGTTTGCGATGCCACCTCCTGCCACTCCCGGTGAAATCCTGATTGCGGACCTGACCGCTCCAGGCACGCACATCGTAGCACACCTGGCCAAGGATTTCAGCTTTGACCCCGATGTCCAGGCGGACCTGGCGGCGCTGGTCGAATGCGATTTCCCTGGCTATGCCGCGGTCCCTATCACCGACTGGGCCGACGTGCTGCCCGGCAACCCCGACGTTGCCGAAGTCGTCAGCGCGCCGTGTGAGTTCGTGGCCGGCGATGCGATCACGTCCCCTCAGCAGGCCAAGGCCGTGTATATCACCGGCGAGAAGACCGGGGAAGGCCTCACGCTGATGCAGCTCGTGATCCTCGATCCTCCCTTCGTGTTCGTCAATCCCAACGACAAGCTTGAGCGCCAGGTGCGCATGGCCGAGACCACCAACGAAGGCCCCTCCGTCGTGGAGTGACCCTCTTCGTTCATAAACTCTCGCCCACAACCATCCCGTTTCGCAAAGGAGAAGTGCATGGCCCGACTGGTCACCATCGAAGGCGTCCCGGTTCCGCGCGGTGTGCGGAAGAAGCCCGGTCGCCTGGTGCGCGGTCGCCGACTGAAGACGCTGGTCAAGGCGATCGAGCACATGCAGACGCTGGCCAATCAGGACAGTGCGGAAGCAACGCGGGCTTTCGTCCGCGGCTACACGCCGTACCTGATCCTTGGCAACAACAACAGCGCGACGATGCGCGCGTTCAACACCGTGTTGAACACGCTGAAGGCAGCACGCACGGCCACGGCCTGACGTGCGGCGCGGGGCACGAACCGCAAATCGTGCTTTCCCACGCTTATCCAGGGTTTTTTGCGGCGAGAGGGCGAGTATATGGGTTATTCGGCCGGCGCGGCGGGGACGCTGTTCCACGCCAATTACAAGATCAACACCCCGGAGAAGGGCTTCAACATGAAGTTCCACATCCAGGGTGCGGACTACGCCACGGTCATGCCGAAGGCCGTGAGCCTGTCGGAATACATCCGCAACGTGATGCCGGCGGATGCGTCAATCTTCTACGCCACGGTCACGAACGATGACAACCGGCGCGATTCGCGCTTCTTGCGCGGCGCTCTGGGGCCTGGTCTCGTGGCTGCCGTGGTTGGCCCCCCGGCGGTTCCGTCGGTGTACGACATGCCTCAGACGGCCATGCTCGTGCGACTGGAGAACACGGAAGGGGATGCGGTGACGCGCAAGATCAATCCCATCCCCGATTCGGTCATCAGCGATGCCCTGGCGGGCGGCGCGATCACCGATGTCACCGGCACGCCCGGCAGCGTGGCCGCGGCGGGCTCGGGTGGCGATTGGTACGCCAACTTCAACCTCCTCATGAAGGCCATCTGCTATTACACGGTCTTCGTGAAGTCCGGGCACGCCCCCGGCGGGGCGTTCCAGTACGCACCGTGGTTGAACGCTTACTATCTCCGGCCGGGGATAAAAAAAGGGGGGCGCGTTTTCAGCTCGTGAGCTGGGAGCCAGAGATTCCGGTAGGGTTCTCACCCTGCGGAGTAGCTTTCGGCGCGATGCGACGGACCTACAAGGCACCTTGCCGATTTTTTGCCGACGAGGTTGGTCGCACGAACCGGATCATCTGGTATTTCGTTCCCGACGGTACGCAAGTCTTCGACGGTCCCACCGTCTTCACGCCAGGCATCGACAACTCCGACGTTGACAACGATCAATGCCCCGAACCCACCGCGATCCGCACGCGCCTGCGCCGATACTGGCTGGGTGACAACGAATTCGGCACCCTGGGCCTGCACGTCCACGGTGATGCCCAGGACTTCATGGGCGAGTCCCTCTCCACGAAATACTCCGTTGACGGCTCCCCGCCGCGCAATCCTTGCGAAATCGCGCCAAAGGAAACCTTGAAGCTCGCGCTGGCCTATCCCGACGAACGGCCGATTGAAACGCTCCCCGTCGCCGCGAAGCTCGCCTACCTGGCGTCCGCGGCCGTTCCGCCGGTGGAGCTGGTCATCAGCGCTTTGAAGCTCGGTTTCCAGGCCGGTGCCGTCACACCGGCGCCTGAGGTGGTAACCGCGGCGATGAAGCTCGGCATGCTGGCCGCGGCTGCCGCGCCAGCGCCCGAAGTCGTGGCCGACGCCGCCAAGCTGGGGCTCTTGGTCCTGGAAGCCCCGGCAGTGCCGGCGGTGTTGCCTGGGGGCATCAAGCTCGGGGTTTTGGTCCAGGACGCCGCGGCCGTGCCGGAGAAGCTTCTGGCCGCGCTCAAGTTGGCGGTAGACACGGTCGATGCACGGCCGCGCTCTGAGGAGCTGGTCAGCGCCTTCAAGCTGGCCGTGAACACGGTGGACGTTCGGCCGCGCTATGAGGAGCTGGTCAGCGCCGCCAAGCTGGGGCTTTTGCTTCGTGACGCTGCGGCGGTGCCTGACGTGCTGCCCGCCACTTTCAAGCTTGCGGTTTACACGGTTGACGTGCGGCCGCGCTATGAATCGCTGGTCAGTGCCTTCAAGCTGGCGGTGGACACGGTCGATTCCCGGCCCCGCTATGAGGAGCTGCCAAGCGCCGCCAAGCTGGCGCTCACACTGCGCGATGTCGAGACGTTCCCCGAGGTGCTGCGCCTCGCCAGCAAGATTGCGTTCATCGCTCCGGAGCCCTTCCCGGTGCCAGAGCGCCTGCCCGCCGCGCTGAAGCTGGCCTTCGATGCGGTGATTGCCTTCCCGCCGATCGAAACATTGCTGCCGATGCCGATCAAGGTTGCCTTCGTCGCGACCAATCAGCGGCCTCTGATCGAGCAGGTGGCGTTCGCCGCCAAGCTCGCCGATGTCATGGTCAACGCCGCGCCGCTGATCGAGCCGGTGGCATCCGCGTTCAAAGTCGCCGTCCAGGTCGCCGAGGGTGCACCGGCAATCGAGCCGGTAAGATCTGCGCTCAAATTGGCCTACCTGGTCACCGATGCCGCGCCGCGCATCGAGTCCTGGCAGTTTGCGAGCAAGTTGGCCTTCGCGGTGGCGAGCGGCGCTCCGCGCGTGGAGCCGCTTCAGCTCGCCGTGAAGCTGGCGGACGGCCTGGCCGATGCCACGCCGCCGGTAGGCTTCATCACTCTCGGCCTCAAGCTGGCGGACGGCCTGGCCGACGCCGCGCCAGCCGTGGACGTGATGCAGCTCGCCGTGAAACTGGCGGACGGCCTGGCCGACGCTGCGCCGGCCGTGGACGTGCTACAGCTCGGCATGAAGCTGGCGGACGGCCTGGCCGATGCCACGCCGCCGGTAGGCTTCATCACTCTCGGCCTCAAGCTGGCGAATGGCCTGGCCGACGCCGCGCCGGCCGTGGACGTGGTGCAGCTCGCCGTGAAGTTGGCGGACGGCCTGGCCGACGCCGCGCCGGCCGTGGAGACGCTCCAGCTCGCCGTGAAGCTGGCGGACGCCTTCCAGGAGTCAACGTCCTTCGTGGAGGTGATGACGCTGGGGCTCAAGCTGGCGGACGGCCTGGTCAGCGCCGCCCCGGCCGTCGCGGTGCTGCCGCTGGCCGGCAAGTTCGTGTTCGATGCGGTCACCGTGTCCCCGCCGCTGGAAACCCTCACCCTCTCGGCAAAGGCAGCGATGCTCGAGGGAACTGCCCCGCCGGCCGTGGAGCTGGTTGCCTACGCGGGCAAGTTCGTGCTGGACGCCGTCGCTGCCGCGCCGCCGACGGAACTCGTTGCGCTAACCAGCAAGCTCGCTTTGGACACCATCGCCGTGGAGCCCCCGGTGGAGGTGGTGTTGCTTGCCGGTAAGTACGCCGACGCCGTGGTGAGCGCCGAGCCGGACGCGGAACAGGTCGCCTTCGCCATGAAGCTCGCCGACGCTTTGCAAGATTTGCCGGAAGTGGAGGTGTTGGCGCTGGCTTTCAAATTCGCGGATCAAGTGGTGGACATGGGAGGAGGAAGCGGCGAGGTTTCGTTCGATTACATCGGGGCCGTGGACTCGTGGACCGTGGAGTCTCCTTCGTTCACGGTCTACATGTGGGGCGGGGGCGGCGGCGGTGCCAGTGAAATCCCCGGCGGTGGTGGCGACCTGGGAACGGGGGGCGGCGGCGGTGGCAGCGCCTGTGTGGTCAAGAGCTATACCGGTCGCACGGTTGGCTCCACGATCAATCTCTACGTGGGCAAGGGAGGCTCCGCCGCGGACGTGGAGGTTGACAACGCTGGCGACGGTGAGAACACATGGTTTGAGAGTTCCTCACTCGCGATCTGCAAGGGAGCATCGGCCGGCATTCGCGGCGATACCACCGCGGCCGGCGGTGCAGGATCCGGGGCCTCTGGATGCCTGGGAGACCTCATCTTCTCCGGTGGCGATGGCGGGGCCGGCGATGCGGGGACCCTGAATTCACACAACTCCGGCGGCGCCGGCGGCGGCGCTGGAGGAAGCTCCACCGCTGGCAGCCCAGGCGCCAATTTTGATCCGGCGGTGGCAGCCGGCGGAGCTGCTGGCACCGGCACGTACAACGGTGGGGCCGGCGGAGACGCCTATGCGATTTTCACCACTCTCCTTTCCCCCTTCGTGCCAGGCGGCGGTGGAGCTGGGGGAACGCCCAACGGTCAAACGCCCACGGCAGGGGCGAATGGCCGCATTACCATCAAATGGCCGTGATTGAGAGGGCGACCCCGCGAAATGTCGTTCCAGGATCGATTGAGAGGCGTCCGGACGGGCCAAGGTGACCTTGGACCCGTCCGGTTTTTTGCGCCGTGACGGCTCGATGGTGTCATCCACCAGGCCGGTCACACGCTGGCTTGGCCATGCGCTTCAGCGCCTCTCGCAAGTGCTGCACGTTCAGGTGCTGATACCTGGCCGTGGTGCGTGTCTCGACGTGGCCGAGAAGATCTGCCAGGACGCGATCGACAATTCCCGAGGCCGCGGCGAGCGTCGCGCGGCTGTGACGGAAGGTGTACGCCACAACTTGCTCTCCGCGCTCATCGCGGGCATAGCCGAGCCGGCGGCGCAGCCGTCGCATCAGGCAGCGCACCGCGTTTTTCGTCCACGGCCGGCCGCGGCTGTTGAGAAACACCGGCCCTTCTGCCGAGCGGGCCCGCCGGCGCAGGCGCAACAGCAAGCGCCCGAGCCGGCGGCTGATGAGCAGCACGCGCGGGGCGCTGTCGTCCGCGCGTCGGGCTCGATCCTTGTATTCGTGCAGGACGAAGAGCGCCCGCCCGGCCGGCAACGCCACTTCGACCGGTACTGCTGGAGATTCCGACTGCACGTCACACCATTGAACCGCGCGAATCTCCTGCGGCCGCGCGAAGGTTTCGCGGAGCGCCAGGAGGAAGGCACGCGCTCGGCGGCTCGATCGGCGCAAAAAAAGCGCCAGCTCCCGCGGTGACAAAATGCGTTTGCGTTGCCGCCGGCCAGGGGCGCGCACACGAGAAAAGGGGTTCACGCGGATAATCTTCGCTTCGTCCACGGCCCAGTTGAACATTCGCTGCACGGCCTGCCAGAGGTGCCAGGAGCCCTGGCAGCGCGTGAGGTGCATCGGCCGCAGAGAGCGGACCTGTTTGTTTTTGGTCACCAGGACGAACCGGCGAAGATGGTGTTGGTAGCTGGCGACGGTTGCCGGCTTCAGCGCCACTTCGGCCCAAGCCAAGAACTGGTTAACGAGACGTTTCAACGTGATGGACATCGGCGATTCCTCCAGGGCGTGGAGACCACGCTAAAGAGCGACGTGTCGGCCGGGTCACGCGCGTTGCTGTATGTCGGGGAATCGCTGAGGTGAATTGAAGCTTGCGCGCGTGAGGGTATTCCCTCATTCGCTCTTGCCGCTGCCTGGCGACCTGTGTAAATTTGCAGTGCTCAGTCTGGGTTTTTGGCAGGCCTTTTGACCCCTTTGTTCGGGACCAAGAGGTCGCTGGTTCAAATCCAGTCACCCCGACTGGGCACCGCAGTAGCTAGCAGTGCCTTACACGTTGGCGGGCTTCGGTCGCTGTCTTAACCAGCGGCGGAACGCCCGCCACTTTTTTTTTGGTTGACGATTTGGCAGTGTGGTCTTAGAACCTTCTTCGGTCATTCGTGCATGCGGGCTTAGCCGCGTTCAAAATAGCTACTTGAACCCGGTCCAATCCAACGAGCCCCATCGAGAGCGGATAGCTGTTAAGCGGCA
>JAFAUE010000013.1 GCA_019243475.1 Acidobacteriota bacterium
AGCACCTGCCCCGCACAAAGATGGCCGTGAGCAATTTCAGCCTCGCGGAGGTATTGGTCGAGAGTATTCAGCTTCTAAGCTCCTGAGCTTCTAAGCGGCTTAGCCGCTCAGAGGCTGAGCAGCTCAGCAGCTCGTTAAATCGGCGGACCTGCAGGCGCTCCCGAGGGCTTCAGCTTGGGAACGTTCTGCTTGGGATCATGCAGGAACAGCTGAATTCTGGCCGCCAAGGCAGCGCCGGCGTGAAGCTCGGGGAGCGATGTCCAGGCCTCGTTTCGAATTTCTGGCGTCGCGTTCTCATCCATCGCCAGAACCATCAACTGATCTGCGAGCTGGCTCTGTACCACTTCCTGAAGATCGCCCCCCGAACTGTTCTCGCCTTGCTTCGGGAACGCCCCTTTCATCAGGGACCCAATGATTTCATTGGCTGACGGCGAGTCCTTGTCGAAGTGATGGATGGAATCTGCGCGCGCCAATCGTTCCGGATCGAGTAACGCTCCGAAGACGATCTCAGCAATCGAGCGCGCGCCGTCGTATGGGCTGAACAGATATCCGGCGCTGGACTTGTAGGCCTCGGGATCGAGGTCGCGATTCTCGTGCTGCACCAGGTTGTTCCAGATTTGCGGAGGAACTTCCATCGCCTCCGGACGCAGCGCTTCGAGGCACAAGCGAATGGCCTCGCGCTGACTTTGCGGATCCCACACCTCCATCACCTTCTGGCCATCACCGGCGAGCGCGGGAGGAACCTTAGCGCTGCCGACCGTGCTGATGGCCGACGCGAGAGCGTAGCGATGGAACAGGTACACCAGAGCAAAACGCGCGGCAAGCTTTGAAACAGGCTCCCCCTTGCGCAGCATTGTGGGACCGTACGCCTTCACCAGAGCGTTGCGCACGGGCAGAACGGTGCGCAGCCAGGTCACAGGATCGGGACCGTCGTCGTAGGCGTTCCAGCGCGGATCGTCGTAGTTACCCCAGAAGATTCCCTGCTTCAGCGCCTTCTGCACGATGGTCTCAAGGCGCGCGCGCTCCTGCTGATCGTCTGGATCGGCCGGCGGCCGCGCTGCGGTGCTGTATCCCCACTCGATGGCGAACTTGTCATAGCTGCCGACACCCTGCATGTAGGCGTCGCTCAAGTCGGCGGTGCCGTCGCTGCGGATGGTCACGCGCGGCGCGAAGTAATCCATGACCGAGCCGCGATTGAACGTGCTGGCGGCGAAGTTGTGCTCCAGGCCGAGCACGTGTCCCATTTCGTGACAAGTGAGCAGCGCAATTCGCCGCACCATGACTTCATCTTCTGAAAGCCGCGGATCGGCATTGTCCAGCTCGGCGAAGGCATCCATGCCGGAGTCATTTTGGGAATTGGCGCCTTGCGGGACTACCTCCCAGTAGTTATTGACGGTGCGCATGCGATGGGAATCGAGCTGCACCACGGCATGGAGGATCTCGCCCGTACGCGGATCGGTCTGGACCATGCCCACGGACCATCCGCGACCGTCGCGGTTCGTCCACTGAATGGTGGGATAGCGCAGGTCGAGTGGGTCCGCGCCTTCCGGCAGATCGTCAACGACGATGGCATTGCGGAATCCGGCCTGCTCAAATGCCTGGTTCCACCACAGCGCGCCGCGGCGCGCGGCCGACCGCATGGGTTCGGGAACGGCGCGATCGAGATAAAAGGTGATCGGCTTTACCGGCTCGCTCACCGCCGCTGAGGGATTTTTCTTTTCCAGACGCCAGCGATCGATGTAGGTGCGCGCCAGGGAGTCCTTGTAACTCCGCGAGAAATCGTCGAACTGCTGGCCGAAAAAGCCGACTCGCGGGTCGGCCACGCGCGGCTGATATCCCGCAGGCGGCAAACCGAGCAGCGAGATGTGCTCGTGCACGGTAAGCACTCCCGTTTCGGGATTATTGGTGCCGCGCGAGTTATCGCTGGTGAAAGTGAGTATGTTCTCGATCTCGGTGTTCAGGGGAAACCCATGGGTGTGGTCCATGTCCACCGAGCTGCGCTGCTCGTCGAGCCGCCATGTCCCGGCGTTCTCGTTGGCGACAGGGCGTACCATGCCGTTCATCGCGCGCGATGGCCGGCGGAGTTGTCCCAGCAATCCGGTGGCATCCCGAACTACGAGCGGATTGCCGTTTACTACCAGCGTATCTCCTTGCTCCGACTCGATCGGCAAAGCTGCGATCACCGAAGTAGGAAAGCTGCGCTCCACGGAATGTTTCAATTCGGGACTTCCGCGCTCGGCGCGGAAACGCATGTTCTCGGCTATCAGCAGCACCTTCGGCCCGGAGCGCACGAAGCGGCAAAGCTGCGATCCGCCCACACTGCTGCGGTCGGCGAACATCTCGATAGAGCCGACGCCGCTGCTCAGTCCGGTGAAGTAGATAAATTCCTGGTTGAGGCGCTCCGCCGATAACTCAAACAGCAGCACACCCTTCTTGGAGTCCCAGTAGTACGGAATGAATCCATCTATGCGCTTGAGCCCGGCCAGACGGTTCCCTTCTTTGCGCGGACCCTGGTCCGCGCTGACCGCCTGATTGCCGCGCGCAGTTTCATCTTGAGCAACGGTGAAGGTGGAGAGCAGGAGGAGGAAGAAGAGCAGTTTCTTCATGGATGATTGAGATCGCGACGATTGCGACCAGCAATGCTACCAGCATGGACTGTGGCTTGCGAGTCGAGTATTTGGCGAAATAGCCGCGCGTTGAATCCAACACGGCAGCGCGCAGCGCGGTATTCCCGTTGCCCTCATGCGTGAGCTGTGGGACAAACGACGGCGATCATAGAGCGCGGAAGCGCGGATTCTTGTTTTGAGCGCGTGAGAGAAAGAATGCCGCCCTACGGGCTCGCATTGTTTGTCTCATTGCTAACCCACGGCTGAGACCAATGGGCTACAAGAGTTCCGCGCTTCGCGCTGTATTCCGAATAGCGAATGAAGTTCGGTGCGGCCCGCCGAAGATCCACCTGCTCCCGGACGGAGCCAGATGTTCAGGCATCAGCTAAGAAGCTTAGCCGCTCAGAAGCTGAGCAGCTTTAAGGCGTATGAAAATCCACGCCGTTGTCCTCGTTCTCTTTGCGCGTGGCTACAAGGTCGAGCGAGTCGAGCGGGATTTTCTTGAGCACGGGACTCTTCGACAGATCGATCAGGTTGCTGCCGACAATCGCGTAATTGCGCACTTCCGCCTTGTGGCCGTCGCGATAGATCAGCGTCGTCATCGGCGCGTCATCTTGTTCTTTTGCAGCCGGCGCCGGCGCAGCCTTGGGCTGTTCAAATTCTTCGTCGCTGCGACGCGTGCTGTCACGGCCGTCAAACGAGTGCTCGCCGTAGCGCGAATCCTCGCTCGATTCCGTGGCCTGCTCTTTTACGATGATCACTTGAGGCGGCGCCGCGGCTGGCTGCGGCTCGTCGTACATGGATGCGTCGTAGTACCCGCCGTAGTAGCCGATATAGGGCACCACGTACACCGGAGTGCGATGGCCGTGCCCGCGTCCGCGTCCGTGGGTGAAAGCCGCGCCCGAGGCACGAGTATTAAACGTGGGATCGGTAACGCTGGCTGGGATGCCGCGCGGGTGACCATTCAATCCTGGCGATGTGACCGAGGCGGGTGTGCCGTGAAACTCAATGCCGCGCTGTGCCAGCAGGGCGGATGAGAAGCAGAGCGAAAAAGCAACTGCGGCGATGGAGCCCGCTCTGCGCATACCTAAGTATTTTAGATGCTTTGTAGCCGGCTAAGTTGCGGATTTTCGCCCCGGGAAGAGCGAACAGGAAGGACACAATGGTCAACGCCGGGTCGAAGGGCATATCACGATTAGAAAGGGCAGCATCAAAGCAGGTGTTCCTGCTAAGAGGTGCACAATGCCTTTCCGATGGGCACTTGCCTGTTTCGCTCTAATAGCGGTCTCAGCTCTCGCACAATCGCAATTTGACTCCGGCAACAGCACCGGGCTGCCTGTCTATCCCGGCGCCACAGCCAGTGACCACGCCGACGGACGCGGCACCGTCTCGGTTTCGAGTGATACGCAAGTTCCCCGTCTCGCAGGGGCGGCGTATATCTCCGGTGACAAGCCGGACAGAGTGCTGGACTTTTATCGCAAGCGGCTCAAAGCGGAAGGACAGCTGGTTGAATGCACCGGCGGGACAAACGATACGGTGGACGTTCAGCTGAGTGAATCGGCTTTCCGCGATCCCTCAGCTTGCAGCTCCGACGACTTCGCCGGGACCGAATTGAAACTCGTCAACGCGAGCGAACAGAAGATCGTGGTAGTACGGGCGCACGGCGGCGGTTCAGAGATAGCGCTGGTCAGCGTCAGGGGGAAATGAGGAATTTGTGAATTTATGAATTGTGAGTTTGCGATCTGACGGCTGCTGCTCCCATCACGAATTCGCAATTCAAGAATTCAGAATTACCCTTCGCCCGCAGCAGTCTGCGAGCTGGCGCCGCCGGGCAGGCCGTCTTCAATGATTTCCAGCGTATGGCGCTTGCGCAGCTTCATGCTGGCGGCGCCGATGATGGTGCGCAGCGAACGCGCGGTGCGACCCTGCTTGCCGATCACCTTGCCTAAATCGCGCTGCGCCACACGAAGTTCCAAAACGGTACTTTCCGGGCCGTCGATGGCCTCGACCGTTACAAGTGCCGGTTCATCGACCAAAGCCTTGGCGATCTGCAGCACCAGCTCGCGCACATCTCCGCCTTGCTCAGTCGGCATAATCGACTCCCAGTCCTCAATTGGGCTCGGGATTCCAGCAACCGCTGTTGCTGCGGTGCTGATCTGAGGCTATCCGCCTGTCCCGGGCTTTCCGCGTGGAATAACCCCCGGACCGGCCGAAATGTTCCGGCAAGTCGCAGCGCAGTAGGAGTCGGGGGAAATACCAGCTTCCGTTCGGACCGAATAACTACGAATATGAATGCTGAAACTAGGCGGCGGTGTCGGCCGGGGCAGGGGCTTTGGACATCAGCTTCTCCACCCGATCAGACACTTGCGCGCCTTTGGAGACCCAGTGATCGATGCGCTCGCGCTTGAGGTCCACTGTCGCCGGGTTCGTGCGCGGATTGTACAAGCCCACGATCTCCAGCGCGCGTCCATTGCGGGCGCGTTCCTTATCGATTACCACCACACGGTAAAACGGCTGTTTGCGCGCACCCATGCGCGCCAGACGAATAATCAACACTTAAGTTTCTTTTCCTTTTCTATGCAGGCTAAACGAGGAGGCCTGACTGCCCCATAAAGACACACGGACAGCCACTAGAGATTATCGCGTATCAGGCTGAAAGCTGACAAGTTTGCGGTAACCGGGGGATGGAACTGAAGAGGCGTTTCAGGCTTTTCGGCCTTCAGGCGCAAAATCGCTTGCATAAAGGGCTCACGCATGGATGGTACGATGACCTGCCGCGATGAATCCCCAGAAAGTCCTAGCTGCCATTCTTGGTGGTCGTTCTGATGCGAATATCGGTTTTGGCGACCTGTGCGGACTGATCCGAAGGCTCGGATTTGAAGAACGAATTCGTGGAAGTCACCATATTTACTATCGAGACGGCATTGACGAGATTCTTAACCTGCAGCCGCTTGGTTCGAAAGCAAAGCCGTATCAGGTAAAGCAGGTTCGCAATGTTATTCTCAAATACCATCTCGGCGGGGACGATGAGTAAATACGAGATCATTCTTTACTGGAGTGAAGACGATCAAGCGTTCGTCGCCGAGGTCCCCGAACTTCCGGGCTGCGCAGCAGATGGCCCCACCAGACAAGAGGCGCTCGCCAACGCCGAAGTTGTAATTCAGGAATGGATCGACACTGCCAAGGAAATAGGCCGCCCCATTCCCACTCCGAAAGGCTGACTCATCTTCGCCTGAATCGGAAGAGCTCACACCGACGGCGGCTGGAGCACTGGGTCGAGCAACAGGCGTCTGGCTTCTTCCGCAGTCAGCGGCTGATCGGACGAGTAAAATTCGACGCCACTTTGTCCCATCCGCATCGACAAGATGCCGCCTTCCGGAGCCCCCGCGCTGTGGTCGTTGGTGCGCCGAAATTCGTAGTGGGCCAGATGGTCTTCCGGATCGACGTAAATCCGCAGCTCCAAACCTGAACCCGAGTTGCTCACCCGGTATTCCTGCTCACCCGACTCAGAGAACGCGGCGCCGCCCTTCTGGCGGTTGAACGCATCGACGTCAGTGCGAAGCTCCTCACCGAGCCTTCGCCAATGCTCCAGAGCAGCTTCGGCAAAGGAGCTCTCGTTGTAAATGGGATTGGCGCTCATCAAGTGGATGGATGATGGAACGGTTGGGAGTGGATGTATTCGAGAAAGCGATAGGCAATAAGCAATAAGCGATAGGCAATAAGCGATAGGCAGGAAACGGCTGCTTGTAAGCAATCCTGGATTGGTAGTAGAAACGGCCAATCGGCAAACGACTCCCGAGCACCCGAGCCTATTGCCTATTGCTTATCGCTTATTGCTTTTTACTGCTCCGGTGGTCCGCCATCCATCATGTTCTCGAACCGCGTCGAGTTCTTCAGGAAGGCCAGCTTTACGCTGCCTGTCGGGCCGTTGCGTTGTTTTGCCAGAATGATTTCGGCCACGCCTTCGATCTCCGGCGGCACTTCATCCTTGCGCATGTAGTATTCCTCGCGAAAGATGAACGCAACGACATCCGCGTCCTGCTCGATTGAACCCGATTCGCGCAGGTCGGAAAGCTGCGGACGCTGCTCGCCTTTGCCGCGGCTTTCCGGCGCGCGACTCAACTGCGAGAGGGCGATCACCGGCACGCGCAGCTCTTTAGCCAGTGCTTTCAGCCCACGCGAGATTGCCGAGACTTCCTGCGTACGATTCTCGTAGCGCTTGCCTCCGCCGCCGCTCATGAGCTGGAGATAGTCCACCACGATCAGGTCGAGGCGGCCATCGTTCTGCTGCGCCAGGCGCCGAGATTTGGCGCGCATCTCTGTCAGCGAGATTCCCGGTGTGTCGTCGATGAAGATCTTTGCTTCCGCGAGCGCATTGAGCGCACTGACCAGCTTCTGCCGGTCTTCGCGGCTCAGGAATCCGGTGCGCAATTTGTGCGAATCCACGTGCGCCTGCGACGAGAGCATGCGCAACACCAGCGCCTCGCGCGACATTTCCAGCGAGAACACTCCCACCACCTTCCCGCCGCGCACTGCTGCGTTCTCCGCGATGTTGATGGCAAACGCCGTTTTGCCCATCGACGGACGCGCAGCAATGATGATCAGGTCCGAAGGCTGCAGGCCGCTGGTCATCTCGTCGAGCTTCTCGTAGTGCGTTTCGAGGCCGGTGATGCGCTGGCCGCGCTCGTACAGCGCGTCGACGCTCCCGAAAGATTGCTTAACGATGTCCGGGATCCCGAGGAAGCCCTGGCCGATGCGGTTCTCCGAAATTTGAAAGATCGCCGACTCGGCGGCGTCGATGATCTCTTCCGCGGGATCGGCCTGATCGGCGGCTTGCGCCATGGCCGAGCTGCAGGCATGGATCAGCGAGCGCAGCAGCGCCTTGTCGCGCACGATCCGCACATACTGCGCAATGCTGGGCCGACGCGGGAGTCCGTCGGTGAGCGACGCGATATAGGCGACCCCGCCGATTGCCTCCGTTTCTTTTTTCTTTGAGAGTTCTTCGGTGAGAGTAATGATGTCAACCGGCCGCCCGGTTTCCATCAGGTCCATGATCCGGCCGAAGAGTCTGCGATGTGCGTCGAGGTAGAAGTCGTCGGCGCGCAGCGTCTCCGCCGCTTCGTTGTATGCGAGGTTGTCTAGAAGGATGGCCCCGAGAATCGACTTCTCCGCATCGATGCTCGCGGGCATGCCGCGTTCGAGATTGAGGTCCGCCGTCGCCAAGGTTCCCGCAACGGATTGTAAGCGGAGATACTCGACACGCATCGCCGGTCTCGCCGATCAAACTGTGAGTAGCTTGTGCATAAGAAAGTTTCTTGTGGGAATTCGGCGACCGGGCTTAGCAGCTTAGAAGCTGAGCAGCTCAGCAGCTTCCTCTCAATACTTCCTCAGCACACCAATCACTCTGCCCTGGATCTGCACGGCGTTGGCTGCCACCATAATCGGCGCCATGGTCGCATTCGCCGGCTGCAGACGAACTTTCGGACCTTCACGATAAAAGCGCTTCAACGTGGTTTCACTCCCATCCACCAGCGCAACCACGATCTCGCCGTCGCGCGCATTGCGGGCTTTCTCGACCATTACATAGTCGCCATCGACGATGTGCTCGTCCTGCATGGAGTCGCCGCGCACTTCAAGAACAAAGACTTCCTTGGAGCGCGTGATGTCTTCAAGACCGATGCTCTCCGTATTCTCAAATGTCTCCACCGGACGACCGGCTGCGATTCGTCCGACGAGTGGCAGACGGAGAATGTCCGCGGGCTTGGGACGCATGCGCGGAATTCCCTTTACCGGCAGCAGATCGATCGAGCGGCTGCGGTTGTAGTCGCGCTTAAGCAGCCCTTTGCGCTCGAGATTGGTGATGTGCTTGTGCACGGTCGCGAGCGATCGCAGCCCCATGCCCGATCCGATCTCTTCGAAGGAAGGCGAGTAGCCTTTCGAGGCAACAAAGGAGGAGATGAAGTCGTAGATTTCGCGCTGGCGTTTCGTAAGAGCCATGACGCCCGAGAGTATTGCGAATAAAAGGCGAATTGTCAACGAAAATCAGTATTATATACTTGACACAAGGTAGTATTTCCGCTATTCTTTTTCTTCGGTTTTCTGGTTGTGCTCTTCGACATGCTTTTTCAACTCCTTAGCGATCTTCGGGTGGAATACATGGTGAAGAGCCTCTTCGGTTGTCATTCGCCTCGGATGCTTTTTGGATTTTCGCTTTTTAGGGGTATCTGCCATGTCAACTAACCTCTGCCAACTCTTTGAGCAATACAGCGACGATACGAAGTGCCGTCAGTATCTAGAAGCACTCCGCT
>JAFAUE010000172.1 GCA_019243475.1 Acidobacteriota bacterium
CATCGCGTCCAGCAGGAGCGTCTCGTATGCCACAGGGGTCTTGGAGCCGAAGGCTTCCCGATACCGGAAATTTAGCTGGACATTGGCGGCATGCATCTCCGTGCCGGGCCGTTTGGCGGCAAAGTCCACGGTAATGCCTTCGTTTGGCTGAATGCGGAACGCGACTACGTTGCGCTCTACATCAGCGTCGGGTTCCTGCGCGAAAAGCGCCTGCGGCGTTCGCTTGAAGTGCACAGCGATCTCAGTGAGGCTCCGCGAAAGCCGCTTGCCTGTGCGCACAAAAAAAGGCACGCCGGCCCAGCGCCAGTTGTCAATCGTGAATTGCACCGCGGCGAACGTTTCGGTTTTTGAGTCGCGGGCAACGCCCGGTTCTTCGCGGTACGCAGGCACGCGGTTGCCGTCGATGCTGCCGGCAACGTACTGGCCCCGGACAGTCTGTTCAATGACCTGCTCGGGCGTCATTGGACGAATCGCACTGAGCACTTCAACTTTCTTGCTTCGCACTGCGCTCGCGTCGAATGCCAATGGCGGTTCCATCGCTGTCAAACTGAGCAACTGGAGCATGTGGTTGGCGACCATATCGCGCAGGGCGCCGGTTTCCTCATAGAAAGAGCCGCGTCCCTCTACACCTAATGTTTCAGCCGCGGTAATTTCCACGTAGTCGATGTAGTTCCGGTTCCACACCGGCTCGAAAAGAAGATTCCCAAATCGAAACACTAAAATGTTCTGGACGGTTTCTTTTCCCAGATAGTGGTCAATCCGGTAAATGCTCTCCTCGGGAAAGACAGAGACAAGAGTGCGATTCAGCTCTTCGGCCGACGCGAGATCATGGCCGAAAGGCTTCTCGACGATGATTCGCGTCCAGCCATTCTCGTTGCGATTTAAGCCGGCAGTTCCAAGGCCGTGAATGATCTCAGCAAAGATCGACGCTGGCGTAGCTAAATAAAACAGCAAATTGGGACTCGCAGCCTGCTTCTGCATGTCCTGCAAATGTCTTGCGAGTTGTGCGTACGAACCTGGATCGGCGGTATCGGCCTGGAAGTAGGTGATGCGCTCGGCAAAGTCATTCCAACCTTCCGCGCTGAAGTTTCGAGCGTCCTTCGATTTCGCCGCAGCTTCTTGAAAGTTTTCACGGAGCTGATCGTCCGACAGCGGCTTGCGCCCGATTCCCACAATGTCAAAATGCGGCGACATGCATCCGACGCACGCCAGGTCGTACAAAGCGGGAATGAGCTTTCGCCTTGTGAGATCTCCCGTTGCGCCGAAGATCACCAAGGTACACGGATCGGCTTTTGGCAGCGCTGGTTGCGTGAAGCTAAGGGTTGGACGAGCTTCAACAATTGTCGCCATTGGAACTCCGCTGCTGGTTAGATTCCTATCTGCCAACTGAGGATTCGAGGCAAAGCAGACATCGCCTCGTGCATGTGTTCCGAGTGGTTACGCGCACTAGGCAGCCTGCGGAAGCTGGGTGGGCGTCTGCTGAGGTGTAGTCGTCTTCTGGCCTTGGAGCTTTTTGCCTTCAGCTTTAAGAAGCTCTGAGTTCAGTTCCGCGCCTACCAGGATCGCGATGCTGCTCACATACAACCAGAACATCAAAGCGATCACCGCCCCAATGGCTCCGTAAGTCTTGTTGTAGTTCGCGAAGTGAGAGATATATACGTTCACCGCCTCGGAAACCAGCAGCCATAGCACGGTCCCGATTAGCGCGCCGGGCAGAGTGTGTTTGAAGCGCTGTTTCACATTGGGACCGACGAAGTACAGCAGCTCCATCGACACTACGATGCACGCCACGATAATTCCCCAACGCATAAATGGCCATGCAAGTTCAAACGCGTAGGACAAATGAAATGTGGTTCCCAGGAAATGTCCCGCGCGGTTTCCGACCAGCGTCATAAGCATCGCGAGCGCCATCAGGCCGCCTGTCATGAAGGTCAATTCCACGGCCACAAGCCGCTGTCGAAGCATCGATCGGCTCTTACGCGCGTCATAGGCGATGTCAAGTGCATCAATCATCGCGGAAAATCCGCCGGAAGCCGCCCACAACGTTCCGGCGATTCCGAACGACAGCAACCCTGTCCGGCTGGGAATCAACACGCTCTGCAGGATCTTCTGCACTAATCCCATCGCCTCCTGCGGAACAAATCGTCCGGCGAAGGTCAGTGCCTGATTGAACAGGTTTGGAATCGGGAGATAGCCCAGCAGCGTTGCCAATAAAATCAGCAGTGGAAAGAGCGAGAGCAGGAAGTAATAGGAAAGGCCGGCGGCGATATTAAACAGCCGAGTGCGCTGCACTTCGCGATAAACCGCCAGCGTGACTTCCTTCATTTCTCGCAGTCCAATTCCCATCGTCGTTCGTATCTAGCCTCGTGTTTCGCTGACAGCGTTAGATGAGGCCAACTTTTGGCCGAGATGTCGTTGAAGCGAAAGGCGCTCGGCGGGCATCAGATCAGCAGCGGACGGGCGGACCGAGCTTCGTCGGAATTCGATTTCCCGGAGCTCTCGACCTCGTTTCGCTATACTTTACATTTCCTTACATGGCAGATTCTCGAAGACAGAACGGCAACGGCAGGCACGTTTGGAGGCTGGTCCTGATTGCCATCGTTGCCGTGATTCTTCTGGCTGCCTTTATGTCACGGCGCCGCGGTGCCGTACCCGTTCGCGTTGACCGCGCCGCCCGGCAGGATCTCGTAACCTCGATATCGACGAATGGCAAGGTCGAGCCTATCCAGAATTTCGAAGCGCATGCGCCTGCGGCGACAACCGTAAAGAAGATTTGGGTCCGCGAAGGTCAGAAGGTCAGAGCAGGCGACATGCTGATGCAACTCGATGACGCCGACGTGCGCGCGCAAATGGCTCGGGCTCTTGCGCAGTTAAGGGCGTCCGAGGCCGACCAGAGCGCCGTGCAATCCGGCGGAACTCAGGAAGAAGTCCTCAACACGCGTTCCGACCTCGCCAAAGCTCAGGCAGATCGTGATTCTGCACAGAAGAGCTATGACGCGCTGCAGCAGCTCGCGAAGACGGGAGCAGCAGCTCCGTCCGAAGTCCGCGAAGCTGCGACCCGGCTTGCCAACGCGGAAACCCAACTGAAGCTTGTACAGCAGAAGCAGCGCGACCGGTACTCGCGTCCAGAAGTGAGTCGCGTGGAAGCACAAGCTGACCAGGCTCGAGCCACCTACGCTGCAGCCGAAGATCAGTTGAAGCATACGGAAATCCGTGCGCCGTTCGATGGGACCGTCTACTCGGTTCCCATCAAGCAGGGTGAGTACGTGCAGCAGGGAGAGCTGCTGATAGAACTCGCGAACCTCACGCGCGTGCAGGTGCGAGCTTTTGTCGATGAGCCCGAATTAGGAAAACTTGCGAACGGGCAGCCGGTTTCCATTACCTGGGACGCTCTGCCGGGCAAGACCTGGCACGGCGAGCTCACGCAAATGCCGTATACCGTGACGACCTACGGCACGCGTAATGTCGGGCAGGTCCTGTGCGGAGTGGAGAACGACGACGGCCGTCTTCTGCCCAACATCAATGTCACTGTCACGGTAAACATTGCCAATAAGAAAGACGTTGTCACGGTCGCGCGCGAAGCGCTCCACGACGACGAGAATGGACGCTTCGTTTACGTGATCAAAGACGGCCATCTTGACCGTCAGCCCGTAGAGGCAGGCATTGCCAACAACACTCGCATCGAAATCACGAAAGGTGTCGACCCGGGAGAATTGGTAGCGCTCAATAGCTTGAATCCCTCCGAAGCTCTGCGCCCGGGACTCGAAGTTCGCACACGTTAATTCCCCATGAAATTTCGCAGTATCTCCTTCTCTGTCGTTCTGCCTCTGCTCGCTTTGAGTGCGCTAGCTCAGGCGGATCCACCGCTTGATGTGATTCATCAAACGTTCGTCAATGGCGCTGCGGACGCGGCAATCCTATCCCTCCAGGGTTGGATCTCGGCAAATCCGCTAGCCGCAGATGCGAACAATCTGCTCTGCCGTGTATGGTACTCGGAAGAGCGTTGGGACGCCGCAGTGACCGCGTGTGAACGCGCCGTAAGCCTGAATCCGAAGAGCAGTCTTTTCCAACTGTGGCTTGGTCGCGCCTACGGTGAGAAGGCCGATCATTCAAGCTGGTTCACGGCCATTGCACTGGCGAAGAAGACGCGGACGTGCTTCGAGCGTGCGGTTGATCTCGATGCGCGCAACGTAGAGGCTCGCTCGGATTTGAGCGAGTACTACATCGAAGCTCCGGGATTCTTGGGTGGTGGAACTGACAAAGCAGGTGCGCAGGCCAACGCCGTCGAGAAGATCGAGCCCGCAACCGCATTCTACATTCGCGCTCGGATTGCCGAACATGACAAACGCAACTCCGACGCCGAGCAGGAATACAAAAAAGCTATAGACCTCAATTCAAATTCCTGGCGACGCTGGGTGGATTTGGCTTCGTTTTATCGCCGAGTGAACCGGCTTGATGATCTCGAGGCGGCGGTTAAGAAAGCTGCCGAGCTGGACTCGCAGAACGATTCCACATTAGTGGATTGCGCCAGTCTTCTGCTGCGCGTGAACAGAAACTTGCACTTGGCCGCTGAACTCCTGCATCGCTACATTGAGAAGGGGACCAAATCCGAAGACGCACCACTCTTCCAGGCGCAGTACGTATTAGGACAGGTGTTGGAAAAACAAGGAAACGTTCCAGCCGCAAAAGCGGCATATCAAACCGCGAAGAACCATGCCCGCGATTTCGCGCCGGCCGGCGCAGCACTGAAAAGAGTCGGCGCCTAAGCTGCCCCCAACCTAATGCCCAGCCGTTTGGCTCACCTGCATGGGTGGAAGAAAAGCGTCGTATAGCGAAACGATTTTCATCGCTTGCTTCAACTGCTCGATGCCGGCTTTGCTGTTCACCTCGATCTGCACCGTCTGGCCGGGAAGAAGGTCAACGTAGTTGTCGGAGAACGTCGCGTCGTTGTCTCCGAACGAGAGATAAACATCGCGGGCGAGCTCGGCTGACTGCAGCGTCACCCGATATCCGCTGCCCGAGGATTGAATGTCTGCCTTGATATCCGGACGCGGGAGCTGCATGTTCTTCATCTTGTCGAAGAAGTACAGATTCCGTGAGACCTGCTTGCCATCGACATTCAACTCGGCGTCGAGAAACACCTGATCACGCCGGCGCTGTGCCAGCAGCTGAGTTACGGGCAAGCTGAGATAGACGTCGCTCGCCAAAGGTTTAATCTCAGCCGAGTGAGTCTTCTCTTCTAAGACTTTGCCGCTCAGATCCATCAGGCGGACTCGTATTTGGGCCTGCTGCGGCTGCTGGCGGTCCGATACCACGTAGATCTGCAGCGCGCTGTTTTCCTCATTTGGGCTTATCAGCAGATCGTTGTAGAAGCGGCGCGCATAGTACTGCAGTGCCTTCCAGCGTCCCGCGTAATCAATGCTCGCCCACGATGCGACGGGCCAGCAATCGTTGAGCTGCCAGTAGAGTGATCCCATCGTCCGCGGACGGCTTCGGCGCAAGTGCTCGGCGCCGATCTTGATCGCCTCCGCCTGCATTACCTGGCTGGCGTAGAGGAACGCTTCAAAATCCTTTGGCTGTCCGAAGTAGCGCAACAGATAGTCGTAAATCCGCCCATTGCCGCCTTTGTTCTTCTGGTGCGAGAGCATCACCGGCGAGCTGATGTCCCAGTCTTCAGCCACGCTGAACGACTTGATGGTTGCCATTTCGGGAAACGACTGAAAGCCGTATTCCGTCATGAAGCGCGGCAATTGCAGTTTGTAGTCTTCGATCGGCGCGAGCGCGTGCCACACCTGCCAGTAATGCATGTCGCCGATCCGTTGCGAGTCCGGATCATCTTCAAAATTGGAGCTCGGCGAGCTGGGCCAATAGGGAACCGGCTGCCCGTACTGCACGACGACGTCGGGCAGCACGCGATTAAACAGCACCATGTAATCCTGCCAGACTTTGTCTGCGGCTTTCTGACCAATCGCGGCTTTGAACTGCGTACGATCTCCCCAATGCATCCACCCGGTTTCGACTTCGTTGTTGCCGCACCAGATCACGATGCTGGGATGATTGCGCAGCCGCTTCACCTGATCGATCGCCTCCTGCCGCACGCTCTCCAGATACTCGGCGTTGCCGGGGTACATATCGCCGCCGAACATGAAGTCCTGCCAGATAATCAGGCCGAGTTCGTCGCAAATGTTGTAGAAGTCGTCGTTTTCGTAGATCCCGCCGCCCCATTCGCGCAGCATGTTCATATTGGCATCGCGCGCCGATTGCAGGATCTGGCGATATCGTTCGGCCGGCACTCGCGAAGGAAAGCTGTCGAAGGGAATTACGTCCACGCCTTTTCCGAAAATGGGAATCCCATTGATGACGAACTCCATGCTGCGGCCCCACTGGTCGTAGTCGCGCCGCAGCTCGAGCGAGCGCAGTCCGGTACGGACTTTGGCTTCATCGGCTCTGCTCCGGCCGGCATCGAGAGATGCCGTAAATTCGTACAGCGACTGCGGACCATATCCCGCCGGATACCAGCGCGCGGGCTTTTCAATCTCTAAAGGAATCGAAACGTGATTGATCCCGGCGTGCAGGGTGACCGATCGCTCGGTCTTTTTCCCTGAGTTCGCCTGCGGACCGTTATAGGAAATATTGATCTTCGCCCCGCCGTTCCCGCTGGCTTCAATCTCCAGCTCAGCCGCAAGATTCGCCACGTCGGCCGTGACTTCGTTTTGCGCGATATGAAAATCGCGAATCACGGCGTCGTCCCAGCTCTCGAGAGTCACCGGCTTCCACACCCCCATGGTTACGAAGCGCGGACCCCAATCCCAACCGTATTGATAGGGAGCTTTGCGCGTGTACGGGTCCGTTCCGATTCCTTTTTCCACGTCGGCGTCATGTGACGAGATCGACGGCAAGTGATATGGCAAAAGTTCAATTTGCTCGAGAACCTCATTGATCGGCGAGCGAAAAACGACCAGCAGAGTGTTGCTTCCGGCCTTGAGATAAGGTTTGGCATCGACGCGCCAGATGCGGAACATGTTGTCGGCGCGAAGCACGCCCTGCCCGTTGAGGAACACCGTCGCATAGGTATCGAGTCCCTGAAAGAGAAGCTCCACATGCTTGCGCGAGAGCGTTGCGGCAGGAACGTCGAACGACGTTTGATACTGCCAGTCTTCCTGTCCAATCCATTGCAGTCGCTTTTCGTTATCGCGATAGAACGGCTCAGGAATGATCTTGTTGGCGAGCAGATCGGTCTGCACCGCGCCCGGTACTTCCGCCGGCAGCCAATCGGAGACTTTCTGGAGCGTCGCCTGATCCACCTCGGGATTCACGCCCGGCACCTGGCTCAGCGAGCTATCGGTGGCAAGGCGAAAGCGCCAGCCGTGATTGAGTTGCACGACCTGCTTCTGCGAGCCGGCGGAAAAGGCGGTGGAAGCGAGCAGGATGATTGAGACGAGAACAGCCCAACTCGAAATTAGTTTGTGCATGGCTGAATCGATTTAGGCGGGAAATGATAACAGGCGGGAGTAGCTGCCGGCTGCTAGCTGCTAGCTACTGGCAACAGCAAGGTTTTGGCCAGCAGCCAGTAGCCAGCAGCCAGTAGCTATCTGCTTTCCTTCGAGCCGCGCTCCACCAACTTTTTCGTCAGCAGCACTGTGCCGGCGAGCTGCGTCCACTCCGACACGATGTTGCCCACAACCTGTCCCCATTTGGAATTGGCATCCATCTTCGCGAATGTGATCACCCAGGCAATGCCGGTAGCGACCAGAAAGATGGTCAAGGAGTGGTCCAGCAAACCACGCAGAAAGGGGTTCTCCGGCTCGCGCGGCGGCCTCTTGCTCTCCGCCGAGCCTTTTTCATAAAGAAATTTGGTAGCCAGGACGGCGACCAGCAAACCCGTCCAATCGGCAATGGCATTGCCAAAAAACGAGCCCCAATGCGTGCTTGGATCGGCGAAGACATAGAGCAATGTCCACGTAAGCAACACGAGGACCGTCATGCAGCTCAGAGAATGCCGGTGAAGAAAGCTTGATCGATGTCGTTTCATGTGAGAGGCGTTATTTGAATGCGTCGCGCAATTGTTCCACTTCACTGCGCGAGCGAAAATTCCACGAGCTTCCCAGGCGCTCCAGGACGCGCGCCAATTCCGAATCGGGCAAGCCGCTGGTTTCTTCGAGCAGCCGCTCGAGTTGAGCGTGGACGATAGAAGCCTCGCGTTCGTCGGCATCTTTGCGAAATGCGCGCGCGGCCGCCACCGGCGAGCCATGCTCGGGGACAACATCCTGATGAAGATAGCCGCGCAGGAACGTGCGCAGCGCGGCGTAGTGCTCAGCTTCAATTCCCGGGACGAGTTCGCTCATGACGGTTTCCAGCAATCCGGATAGCTGGTCAGCACAAAATACTCGCTTGGACTCAGCCACTTGAGTATGACCACGGCATGCGAGCAGGGAAATGATTTGGCATCGTCGCGGCGCAGGCTGCGGCCGAGAGGCGAGGTGCTGTCATAGTCGAGCACCAAGTTGGAGTGGCCGCCGGGCCGCTGCAGCCACCGCTGAATCTTCGATTGGTTCTCCTGAATGGCCGCGGCGACTGCCATCTCCGCCGTCGCGCGATCGTTGTATGTCGACGCCGCCGAGATCGATTCGCTCTCCAGCCGCTCGCGCAGCTCAGCGTCGCTGCGGTTGATGTGACGTTCCAGCGTGTGGCCGCCGCGCGATTCGTCGCGGCTGAGGTCATGACGGTCAGCAGAGTTCAGGCCAACGTGCTGCACCGGTTCCGCTACACGGCGCGGAGGAGCACTCCTTCCGCAGTACAGCCAGAAGGACGTCACCAGCGCGATTAGCACCACTAACCAGAGCACCAGCTTGTTGCTGCGCTTCATTGTCTCCATTCTAAGGTGACGGGGCGGCCAAATCCGCAACCCGCAGCTCGCGTCTCCTCATCCAAACATCGAGCGACCTATGTACCTCATGCGTTTGTGGCGGGCCATTCTAAAGGCCTTCAAAGACGTTGACCAGCACCATCTGCTCGCCTTTGCCGGCAGCCTGGCCTATTACTTTTTCATGTCCCTGATTCCGTTCCTGATTTTTCTC
>JAFAUE010000423.1 GCA_019243475.1 Acidobacteriota bacterium
GGGCGTCCAACGTACTCGACGTTTGCCAGCCGATCCAGGTCAATGGTGCCGTCCACGCTCAAATCCGGACGCGCGCCCGCGGGCAGTTGGCCCGTGAGCTTCACGTCCACCGTGACCGTGCCGTTGATCACGGAAGGATCGATTCTCATCACCGTACCCTCGATGACTCCATTATGGGTATCGACCGATGCGGGCTGCCCAAACGTGATGTCCTTCGATTGCGTCTCCGCGATCTTCAACTCGGCTTTCAAATTCCTCGGATCGACTACCTTCGCGATGTTCGTGCCTGCGGTAACGCGCTGTCCTTCGACGACTGGAACCTCAGTAAGGACGCCGTCGATGCCGGCGCGCACATGCAAAGCATCAAGCTGCTGCTTCTTGAGCTCGTACAGCGCCTTCAGCTCGTCGATCTTGGCCTGCTGTACTGCCAATTGAGACGTGACAGCCTTCGTCTGGATAGCAATCCTGTCCTTTTCAATCTGATCTCGGGTCGAAAGCTCCCCAGCTTTGCCCTGCGAGGCCTTTAATTTTTGTCCGGAGGTCACGCCCAGCTTCGCCAGTTCGGTATCAATTTCCGCCTGCGTCTTCGCGTCGTTGTAGTCCGAGGTGACGGTGGCAGCGTTCGCCTTCTCCGTTAAAAGATTGCTCTGGACTGTCACTTCCAGGTTCTTGTAATCGGCTTCGGCGGCCTTAAGTTGCAGCTCGGCGTCCTTCGCCGCCTGCTCGACGGCTGGATCGCTCAAATCCATAATGACAGTGTCGGCCTTTACCTGAGTACCGGGCAAAATGCGGCGACGCTCGACCGTAGCGTCGGTCATGGCAGAGATCGAACGGATGTCCACGGGAACCAGCGTTCCCAGGCCGCGAACCTGGCGCAGCATCGGGCCGCGCTTGACGGTGTCGGTCCAGATGGTCGAGCGCTCAACGGTCGGAGCGGCCGGCTTCAGCCGAGACAGCCCAAGCGTAACGCCGGCAATGAAGATGATGGCGAGCGCGGAAAGGATGATACGCCGACGCCGTTTGGACGCCGCGTTCGATGGTCTTTGTATATCCATAAGTTCAACCTCTTTATTGCGTTTGCCCTGCCAAAGTAGATTCCGCGCCCAACTTATTGAAAATGATAGAAAAAATCACGGGCGAGCGCCAGCAGCACCAGACCTGCTTGTTCGCGCCTGAATGAGGATGTTCGGAAACGAACATGGGGGCGAATCGACCGGTTTCAGGTGGCTCTGCCCCGGGAGTAAGAGCGCGCCGGAGCGTTAAAATTGGGCCCTCCAAGACAGCCTTGGCCGAACTCGCCCAAACCTACAGTCAAGGTCAGGATTCCCTGCAAATTCGCTGTTCCATCACGAAACCAGGCACGGGAATTGTCGCGCAAGTCCTTAGAGCAGAGCGAGATATCTTCGGAATTCCCGTGATTCCCTGAGCCATTCCCTCAGGAATTGGTAAAACTCGTGGATTTTGGGCAGAAACTGCGGAAATCGGCCCGGCAAGTGCGATTTTTCCCTCAGAAATTCCCTCAGGCAGGGAATTTGATCTCCTGCGTCCTGACCGTGGTTGTCAGAGAATGTGGCCAAAGGCGGGCGTTCCATTGCGCCAGAGGTGAGACAGAATGTCTCTGCTTGGCGCCATCTCATGTTACCCGTTTAAATTCAATAACTTAATTGCATTTACCACTCTGGTTCCCTGGTTTTTACAGACGAAGTGTCTCACTCCCAATGGCTCAGCCTCAAAGCTAAGTAGTTGATTTAAAAGCACGAACCTCACGATCAACTCTGGTTCCCGGCTTGCACTATAGGGAGCCGAGGTTACGTCACCACTATGTCCAAGAGCAGCAAAACGGTAGCTTTCGTGCTCAGCCTGACGCTCGCTGTCATCGCTGGGTTAAACCTTTCCTCCCCGCAAGTGAAGCATGTGCTTAGCACAGTGGCCTCGGCAGTTTGGGGCTCCTAAGCAGGTACTTCGCTGACAACTCGCCGTTAGCAGCGGCGCAAAAAGAACTGAAACCTCCCCAAAGGCAGTTCACAAATTTTGCAGGGAGTAAGACCAGTCAAATGAAACTATCAAACACAACTCAAGGCGCTCCTGCCCGGGCCTGGAGAGTTTGTGTTCTGGCGCTCAGCCTTCTGCTCAGTGCAGTGATGGCTGTAGGCGCTCCGAACAAAAACTCCGGACCTAAGGTTGGGGACGCGCTTGGTCATCACCATAAAGGGTGGGCCAAGACAGCGCCTGACATAGACGATTTCTCCGTGAATGCG
>JAFAUE010000206.1 GCA_019243475.1 Acidobacteriota bacterium
ACGGCTTGCTCCCAGGGCCATTCGCAGACCTACTTCGCGCGTGCGCCTGACTACTTCATAGGCGAGCAATCCGTAGAGTCCCACGCTCGCGAGCAGCAGCGCGGCCAGGCCGAAGAAGGCAGAGACTCGCGCCAGGGTGCGCTCGGTCATAAGCTGCTCATCAATCTGCTGCTGTTGCGTCTTGATGTCGAACAGCGGCAGAGCGTCGTTTACCGACCCGACCGTGCTGCGGACCTGCGGGATCAACGACTCGGGAGGCAGTGCGGTTCGCATTTCGAAGTAGACTGCTGCTGCTGCGCTAGGCACGTACACCGTGGGCTTGATGTCGCGGCGCAAGCTGTTATATTTCGCGTCGGCCACCACCCCTAGAACCTCATACCCGATATTTTTTCTGTCTGCCTGGTTTTCGTAACCAAACTGCTGGCCGAGCGCGGATCCGCCCTTGAGGCATTCCTCGACAAACTTCTGATTCACGATCGCGGGCATAGGCTCGGTGGGAGGCGTCTCGTGACGATGTTGCAACAGGTACAGGCTGAGCGAGCGAGCTGAGGCGAAATCCGTCTCCGTGAAGTCACGTCCGCGCAAAAAGGGAATGCCCAGGGTGGCGAAGAAGTCTGGACCGACGGCCATGCGATCGACCTCAACGTGCGCGTCGGCAGCCGTTCCGGGCAGATGAATGTCGGTCGTCCACAGGCTGCCGCGCAGCAGCGGACGCCAGGAATAGCTGACGTTGGTCACTCCGGGGATGGAAGCGAGTCGCTCGCGCAAATCCTGATACAGGCTGTCCACACGCTCGTTGCTGTACCCGGCCAGCTGCGCATTCACTCCGAAGAGAAGGAGGTTATTCGTGTCGAATCCCGGATTCACCATTTCAAGTTTTCTCAGCGTGCGCACCAGCATTCCGGCACCGACGAGAAGGACGATTGCCAGGCTCACTTGCACGCCGACCAGCAAATTGCCTGCGCTGAACCATCGCTTTCGGCCTGTGGTTGTTTCGTCGCCTTTCATCGCTGTGTTCAGATCAACGCGCGTGGCGCGCAATGCTGGAATAGTGCCAAAGACAATCCCGGTCAGAATGGAAATGGAGCCGGTGAAAAGGAGCACGCGCAGGTCGATGCTCGCGGCGAACGGGATGGGCATCTCGCCGCCGTTCGAGACCATGTCCATGATTGCGTGGAGCGCCCACATGGCAAACAGCACGCCTACAGCGCCGCCCAGGGCGGAAAGCAGCACGCTTTCGGTGAGCAGCTGCGCGACCAGGTGTCTGCGCGCAGCTCCAATCGCCGCGCGCACCGCAATCTCCTTACGTCGCGCCATGGCACGTGCCAGCAACAGGCCGGCTACGTTTGCACATGCGATCAAAAGAATCAGCGCAACCGCCAGTGTGAGAACGTACACCGGTTGCAGCTTGTCGGAAGAAGGCCCCAAAGCTTTTGCGACAGGAGCCAGGTGCAAGGCGATCTGGTCGGATTCCTTGGCGACGGGCTTGTCGCCGTGAAGTACCTCATTGCGGAACTGGAGTGCGATCGCCGCTTCGGCTCGCCTGCTCGAAACACCGTTGCGCAGGCGTCCTACGATCTCGACCCAGAATGAATCGGCTTCCGCCTCGCGTGGATCGTAATTCGTTGTGACCTGCGGATTGGCATCCAATGGCAGCCACAGATCGTTGGGCTGCGTCATTGCGAGATTTTTGAATCCTGGCTCGACAACCCCCACGATGGTGAAGGAAACCGAGTTCAGACGAATTACTTTGCCCACCGCGGACTGCGCACCGCCGAAGGCGCTCTGCCAGTATGAATGGCTAAGCACCACGACGTTCGCAGGATGAGGGTTCTCGTCGTTGGTGCTGAGGAGCCGTCCGGCAATGGGCTGTACGCCAAGCGTGGAGAAGTAATCTCCGGAGACGAGCTCTCCCTTCACGATGGCGGCAATTCCGTTCCCGCTGAGATCAAGGCGGGGAGCATCGGCGAATGCCGCGAGGCCTGCGAACGGCCCAGCAGCCTGGCGCTGGAGCTTGCGGAAAAATGGCAATGAGAAAGAACAGCTGCTCGCCGCGCTGCGCGTAGAAAGACGTTCTCCCTGGCAGTCGCCATAATTGCTGTGGCTGAACAGGTGAAGTCGCGGCTGTGCCGACCAGCGCAAGGAAACAAGCTCTTGCGGATTGCGCGCCGGCACTGCGTGCAGCAGCAGCGCATTTAGAACCGAGAAGATCGCGGTATTCGCCCCGATTCCAAGCGCCAAGGTAAGCACGACGACGCTGGTAAATACCGGGCTCTTTCGCATCATGCGGAGGGCAAAGAGGATGTCCTGCGGCGCTCGCGCCAGTTGACTGGTTTGACCATGGCGGTAGCCGCGTTCATTGACCCGGTTCTGCAGACGCGAAATTGCGTCCAGAGCGTCTTTCTGGGAGTGTGAAAGCTGGTCTGAGAAGCTGTTCCAATCGCAGATATGCTGGCGCGCCGCCAGTTCCGCATGTTCCTCGCTGAGGCCGCGCAGGAGAGCGTCGCGATAGGCATCTTCGAATTGTTGCGCGAGATCCTCCACAATCTCCCCTTCCCGTTCCGGGCGCAAATTAACCAGCCGCAGGTTTCTGCGGACATAGGCCTTCCAATCAGGCATGTTCGCCTCCCAGGACCTGGTTGACGGCCGAGATGAACTCCCGCCAAACCGTGCGCTGCGCCGCAAGCACCGAGCGTCCCGCGCTCGTAAGCCGATAAAACCGCCGCCGGCGCGCGCCTGGCTTTTCCATCCACTTGCCGGTGATCAGCCCTTTGTCCTCGAGCCGGCAAAGAATTGGATAGAGCGATCCAATTCGGAACTGGAGCCGGCCCTCGGAGCGCGATTCGATCAACTTGCCGAGCTCATAACCGTGACGCGGCCTGGATTCCAACAGCGCGAGCACCAGCAATTCGGTGCTGCCTTTCTTCAGTTCCCGGTTGAACATACGGTGAAGCAATATACTGTAATAAAGAATATATGGCAAACAACGCGGCAAGATTTACCGTTAAGGGAGCGCCGTTCTTAGCGGCACGGATGAGATTAGCCGGGCATGGAACGCCGCGTCGCGGGGGTTAAAGATGGAATCCCGCGTATTTTGCGAGACGATTCTGTTTTGCCCTCCTTTCCAAACGCCTGACTTCGTTTCGTCGCGTGGAAATGTCCTCACGCTAGTGAATCGACCCACTTTCACTATCGCTGCGGGACCGCAAAAAAGAGCAAGCAGGCATTTACTCATGCTGGGAGATTACCGGCTTGAGGTCTGCAGGTTTTGCTGATAGACCGGCAGGCTTGAGTCCTTGATTTACCTTCGTCAGTTCCACTGTGATCGTCGTGACTTTGATTCCATTATGGAAACTGGAAGTTCGTTGAGGGAACTTTACGCCTGCGAATGTGTGCCAACTTTCCAATCGAGTTTCCCTGGATGCGGGATGAGTGGAATCGGCCGCGGAAAACGAACCCACTTTCGCGGGAAGGAAGGAGCTGACGTCAAGCGCGAATTCCTCCTTCATAGAAGGGTTCTCCCTATCGGTTATAGCAATTACATTGGGCACCGGAGAAGTTATTGCGTATCGTGGGTTGCGGTCGGCTAGCCAAAGATTCAGATCGAAGCCCCAGACGTAGTGCTCGGCGAATCTCAGCTCTTCACCAGCAAGATCGGCAACCCTGCCATCCGGCAATATTTCCCATCCCGAACTCCCGTTGAAGTAAAGGACATAAGTATCCTCGCTGCCTACTTGATCTATGCGGAGATAGCTGGGGCGGATAAAGCGTACGCGCTTTCGCACGACTCCCATCGGGCGGCCGTCGTCATGCCACGCATCGGCACGCACAATCTCTTCAAAGTCTTGGATACTCGCGATCTTGTCTGCCCCGCCCAAGGCTGCTTGCATTTTGCGGAAGAGGTGCAAAGCGTCTTCCGGAAAACCTGACAGGGACGAAAACAACAGCAGCGCGATGAGCGACGACCTGATGGTTAACTGCGACCTCATGCTCCCTCAAGCGTTTCGCACTGTTGAAGCAATTCCAATGATTTTGACGGCGCTGGTGGGAAATTAGTTCCGTTCGCATGCGTGGATCCACTATTCGACTACGACTAGTTCGCCGCCGTCGAAATATGTCTGCGCTTCCGCAGACCCGTCCCGCAAACGCAGCTGGACTCGGTCCTTCGCATTCTTTACCCGGAGTTTCACTTCGGGCTGGTTTCAAGCGCGCTGCAAAAATCGCGGCGGTTAAGGTGAGACTCTCGCAGCTCAGCGTGTGACGCTGGGTTAAATAAGTTTCGGCCCGAGCCGTCAGGCGCGATTCTGCGTTTCCCAGTCCGGCGCAGAATGCCGCCCTTCCGGGCTCAAGTCATTTTTGGCTCCTCCCACGGCTCACGCTCGTGGGCTACCGGAATTGCGCGCTTCGCGCTAGGAGAGGGGGATCCGGAACCGCTCTTCCTTGTTGAAGAGTTTTGGATTCTGCCCCGGTAGAGCCGCGTCTTTATAACTTCCTTACGAACTCCTCATTCGTGTCTTATGCCACGGCTGCTCGAATGGAGGCATGATTGCCGCCCTCTACGGAACGGCTGGAGCATTGCAGGAAGGCGCCCTAGCTGCAATCTCGTTCGGCGTTTTGCTGTTTGGGATGTGGACTATGCGCAATCCTGCGGCATTCTGGAAGGCTTTCAATCCCTTCCTGCGAGCCGACGGCCGGTTCGCCTTCCGCTTTGGTTTTGTAATTGGACTGCTCTGGACTGTCGGCGCTATTTGCGGCTGCATCATCGGATGCGGAAGCGCCTGGCGTGCGGGATTACAGCATCACTGGCTGTGACGGAAGCAGTCCCCGATCCCGACCAAAATTAAGACGATCTCCGTTTCTGCGGCTTGTCGTAGATAACTTCTTCTTCGTCGTGGTCCTCCCAGAGCGCGGAGAAAATCTTAATCATGCATGCCGGGATCGTGAGCAGCATGAGGACCACCCCGGCAAACCAAGCCCAGGTGAGCAGTTTCGCAGCAACCGTGACAAAGCTATTCCACATGAATGTTTGGGATTATGGACAATGGCTTTGTCGAAGGCAAGTAGAGGGCCCAACGCGAATCTCCTCGGCGATCGACGTATCCGCAACTTAGCCGGCACAATTCCTCACTTCCTGGCCTCTGAGCTCACGCGAAAATCTCCCATCAAAGGCAAATGATCGGAGGCGATGAGGGACAATCGCGTTCGCACGACGCGAAACCCTATCAGTTCCAGACAGTGGTCGTAATACATATGGTCCAGTTCCAGAATAGGAATTGGTCCGGGAAAGCTGCCGCGTCGCCGCTGATATTTGGATAAGTCGATCTTGGAAAAGTTTCGCGCCATCAACTTCGAGGTGAGTCCACGCGTCCACTCATTGAAGTCGCCCATAATGATTCGCGGCCCGGTAAGCGCTGCGTGATTGAGCATGTCGTCGCTGAGCAGGAGTGGTCCTTGCGCGCGCCGCTCCAGGTAACTCGTTCCGAGGTGAACATTGAAGACATGCAGCAGCGAGTTCTTACCCAGGCGCAGATCTGTTCGCAGACAGCCTCGCGGCTCGCGGCGCTTCCAGCTCAAGTTGTACTCTGCGCTGGAGTGGAGCGGCAGACGCGTAAGGGTGGCGTTGCCATAGGCTGCGCCGCGCAAGTCGCGGGTGCGCCCAAAGATGACTCGATACTTCGCTCCCAGTAAGTCGGCGATCGCCTGCGCCTGATTTATGCCACCCAGCGGGGAAGCGTCCACTACTTCCTGCAGGGCGATGCAATCCGCATCGAGCGGCGCAAGGACGCGGGCAATGCGTTCGGGGGAGACGCGCCGGTCCCAGCCTCGGCACTTGTGAATGTTGTAGGTGACCAGCCGGATGGCGCCTGGCATCTATTGCTGGCGCTGAAAGAACCATCCTGCCGTCTCAAAGGAGCGTTCCCATATTGGGCGGCGCTTCCATTCGTCGTAGGTGATTCTTCTACATTGCTGGAGATCTTCCTGAAAATCCTGGATCAGACTGCCGGCGAGCTCCAGACTGCGCGCGGCGAGGTTTACCTCGTCGTTGATCCCGAAGGAGCGATTGTCGAAGTTTGTGGATCCGACCACCGACCACAATTCATCGACCACCATAATCTTGGCGTGAATCATCGTCGGCTGGTACTCGTAGATTTCCGCTCCCGCGTGGAGCAGGTCGCCATAGAGCCCGCGGCCGGAGTTGCGCGTCATGGCGTGGTCGCTCCTGCGTCCGGGAGTGATGATTCTGATGGCTACATCGCGCTCGGTGATCGCGCGAATCATCTCCTGGCGCAACGAGGTGTCGGGCAAAAAGTATGGCGAAGTGATGTGAATGGATTTTCGCGCAGAGCCGATTAAGGCCTGAAACAGGACGTGCGCTCGCGTAGAACCGCCCAGCGAAGGACTGCTATCGATGACCAGCGCCTGGGCATCTCCTTCGGGCAGCGGTGAAGGGAAGTATTGGCTCCCGGCGAGGATCTCTCCCGAAGAGTTCAGCCAGTTCTCCAGGAATACACTCTGCAAGCCTTCCACGGCCTCTCCGCGCACCTGGCACACCGTGTCGCGCCAGCGCGGCTTGCTGCCTCGCGGGAGGAGCCATTGATCATGAATACCCGCTCCCCCGATAAAGCCGATTTCGCCGTCAACGATCAGCATCTCCCGGTGCGTCCGGTTGTTGAATCTGGTCCAGTTATCCCAATGCAAACGGTGATACCAGGCGACGCGGCCTCCCATCTCCGTGAGAGGCTGAAAAAA
>JAFAUE010000249.1 GCA_019243475.1 Acidobacteriota bacterium
AATGATCGACGTTCCTGCTTCAGTTTTGTCCGGCTTGTCCAGCATGATGCGTATGCCGCCGCAATCAAAAAATGAGAGGTTCCCAGCTGCGAACAAATGCTTCATGCCTAGCTTTTCTCGATAGAACTCCGTCGCGCGGCCAACATCCTTCACCAACACCGCGATCTGGCCGATGCTGTTCAACGCCACTTCTGCTCCCACGCCCATAAACCTCCTCGGCAACCTTGAATTAGTTAGCTATGCTAACTATAATGAGGACCGATGTCAACCGAAGAAAAAGATATCCGCTATCAGCTGGCTGACAGGTTGCATTCCACCGCAATTCATTTGCTGCGGCGGCTGCGCGTCCAGGATCTGGCCAGTGGCGTGGGGCCGGCTAAATTGTCGGCCTTGTCGGTATTAGTGTTTGGAGGAAGACCGCTAGCGCTTGCCGAACTGGCGCAAGCGGAGCAAGTCAAGAATCCCACCATGAGCCGCCTGGTGAAGGATATGGAACATGATGGTCTCCTGCGCACGCGGCGCTCGCCTGAGGACGCGCGCTCGATCCTGATCAGCCCGACGGAGCTTGGTCGTAAGCTCTTGCTGGCGGGGAAAAAGCGTCGCGTAGAGTCGCTGGCTGACGCCCTCAAGCCGCTAAGTCGGGTCGAGCTAGAGCAACTCCAGGATTCGTTGCTCCTACTGCAAGAGGTTGTGCGGAGAATCCAGACCGCCTCATGAGAAGAAAGCGGAAGTGTGAGAAGTTAGGACATTTTCAACGGCGGCAGCACCGCGCACAGAGAGCGAACAATCTCCAGACTCTTATCGTCGATGGATAGAAACTCAAATCCGTAAAACTCGCTACGCCGGTGTCGCACAATTGCGTACGCTTCGATCGGACTGCTCGCATTGGGCAAGGGAAACTCGACTTTGACCATTTCTCCAGGGGTAAACGGCGCCTTGATATTTCCGCCAATTCCCCGCTCGCTTAAGTCCGCAGATGTTCCGTGCAATGACGTTTTCACTCCGGAACGCAGGACTTCCACCCTCAATGGCACTCGCACCGCATGACGATGAATCGAGCGTGTCACCAGCAGCTTCTTCGCAGGCGTGCGGTCGAGAGCCCGCTCAACGGCGGCAATAAATGCACTCTGCGGCTCGCGCGCGTAGACAAAGGCATCTGCCATCGAACGCAGCGATTCGTGAACTTGTGGACTTTGCGAAACCAGCACAGTGCGAAGGCGATTCCCGTTTCGGCGCAAGCCGACGAGTACCTCCATGGTGTCGAGTTCCAGAAGAGGATGGCTGACTACCAGCAGGTGATACTCGGAATTCCCCATGAGTTCAAACAGTGCCGACGCATTGGAGGCAACACTGCACTCATATCCAAGCGCCTGGAGGACAGGTTTGCGGCTGTCAACGGCTTCGCGACTGTTGTCCACCAGCAGCACGCGGGTGGCGCCGTCGGCATCGCTTGCAACTCGCTCGATGCCAACCTGGTGTGCGTGACCATCGCGCTCGCTCCAAATCACTTTGAAACGGCCACGGCGACTGCCATTCTGCACACCGACATAGCTCCCCGGCTCAATCCGCCGATGCAACCCGGAAAGGCATGCCCCGCGATTCGACACATCCAGCGTGCGACCTTCCTGAACGTAGATGTTGCCGTCCGGATCGAAGGTCCAAACTGAAACTTTATGCTGGGTAGTTTCGCGCTGGTCGCGACGCAGTTCCATCCAGCTAAATGCTAGTGCCGAATGGATAAAAGAACGGCGTTACATTGGTAATCGGTTAGTTACTGCGGAGGTCACAGGCAGCTTCTAACTTCCTCAGCTTTAAAGCCTTGTCCCCGGCCCGCACCTATCTGCGTAGTCGAAGAGGATCTTTTCACCGCCTGCTGAATCAATCCGGCAACAATCCGCATTTCCCAGCGGAAAAAACGTCCGTTTGTGCATGCAGCACCTCTTCGTTAGGAGGGCTTTTCAATGCCCTCTCGATTTCTTTAATGTATCACATTATATTTGCAAAAACAACTATATATTATGTTTATAATGATTATGACGACATAATGGTTGCATAATATGTAGTTTATGATATATCTCGCAAATATGAATGTTCAAGAAAGAGTCGGGCGATACCTAAAACGAGGCTTTCAGCAGCAGGAAGCGGAGATCCTTGTTTTGCTGGAGGAATGCGCCTCTGGGCTTTTTTCGGCTTTTCCTGAACGTTTCGTTCTTTTCGGGGGAGCAACCCTCGTCCTGTTTTATGACAGTCCCCGACTGTCGCGAGACCTTGATCTATTAGCAAAAGTTGAGGATTTACCCACAGTCCCAGAAATCACCAAAACCATCGAAACAAGCATTCAGGAATTGGCGACGACTTTCGGTCTAGGAAAGCTCGACTACCAGGCGGACATTGCCAAGAAAGATTTCATGAAGATATGGGTGCAATCGAACGAGCGACGACTATTCAGCGTAGACCTCACGCGTATCGGAGGAACAGTCCTCAAATCCGAAGAAGTCGCCCAAAAAATCGCCGATTCTGAGAACAAAATTGTTGTCACTCCAAGTAGCGACAGTCTTCTCTTTCAGAAATGCGAGACATTCTTGGACCGGCGAATTGTAAAATCGCGCGATGCGTTTGATATCGATCTTCTCCTTTCCAAAGGAGTGCGGCTTGGACAAAAGCTGAGAGCCCATCTCCATGATTTCATTCAAATGAGAGAACTCGATGCAGAATCTATTCGTCGCAGAGTTGATCGTGTTGACACGAAACTCTGTACGGCCGAACTTCGTGCCGTTCTGCCGGACGCCTTATTTACCTCGCTCGCTCAACAGGATTTCAAACCGTTGCGATCATCGTTGGAAGCAGTATTCGCCGATTGGCTCTAACGAGGGACTATGAACTGGACAACAATTCTAGCCGAGGAGGCGCGCAGCAACAGCATTCTGCGATTGGATGATCTTGCGTATCGCTATCACATCCAGGAAATTGTGGCTCGCAATGCCCTACGCCGATACGAAACACGCGGGCTGGTAGAGCATATTGCCAATAAGGTATATATCAACCGCCTCAATCAGAATTTTTCGCCTCGCGAGCTTGTGAACATTCTGCGACCCGACTCTTATGTCTCTCTCGAGTCTGCGCTGGTCGATTATGGAGTGACAAGTCAAAGTCCGGCGATTCTAACCTGCATAACCACTGGATATCCTAAGGTTTTCAGGAGTTCCTCCCTGACCATCTCTTATCGCAAAATCTCGAAAGAACTTTTCTGGGGCTTTGAGGAGAAACGAACGCGATACAACACCTATCACATTGCCCTTCCGGAGAAGGCACTGCTGGACTGGATTTATTTGAGCCGCCAGGAAGGACTACCCACTCCGGTTGATGAGATCAATATTAAGTTTCTCAATCATCGCAAGCTCCGAGAATTTGCAGAGAAGTTTCCGCGGACCGTCCAGGAGGTCGTCAATCAAGTGCTTCTTGATCACGCAGTCGCCGCCTAACGCAGGCGCCAGGCAGCTGCTGAACGAGCGAGTACACGACTCCAGTGGGCCACAACATCTCATGACCAACGCTTTTTTGTGGTGCTATCGCGAGACATTTCCGATGAAGTCACAATAACCGAGGACCCGCGACCGGGTTAATCCGATTCGCTCCGGATGTCCGGCTCGCATTCAAGCAATATTCGCCGGCGGGAATTGATCTGAGTCTGCTCGTTCGGATCATTAAATTGACTGCGGCTCTCGTCATCGAGAGAGACTATTTCGCCGTCCAGCACAGCTGCCTTTGCGTTTAGTTCCCTCGGCTGAGACCCTGCGAGCTCATCGAACTTGTGAAACTCATTTCCATACGGGACACGAACCGGCATCGCCCATTCCGGATGAATGCGAGCGCGCGAAAGCCATCATGCTTCAGCTCGAAAACCAGTCGCGATGCGAGAAAGGCTCACGGTGCTGGTTTAGCGGCATGGGCCTGAGATTGTTGGGGAACATCGAGAGTTGCTGCCTTATATTATCCGCATAATGTGCGGAGAATAATCGATGCAATCTCCGTAAAGTGTCAAAAGATGAGGTACATCGATAAGCGGCCAGACTGGCCGAAATTCCAGTGGAATCAGGACAAGCTCGCCACACGTCTGGGTGAAGTTCGTCACCGGCAGGGCCGCCTTCTCGGTCGTATGGAGGCGCTTGGCTTCCCGCTCAAAAACGACGCCATGCTGCAAACGCTCACGCTTGACGTTGTCTCCGCGTGATCAAATTAAAATACGCATGTTTTGCGGAGAATATGTGCTCTATCTCCGCATTCTGCCCGTGGCTGTCCTCTAGGTCGCGCCTTTATCGAGTGTCACGCCCGGGTGCTCAGCTTCGCAAACCTTCAGAATAGACTCTGCCAGAAATGCCCAGTTCTATTCGGAGGACACGGCATTCAGCGGGTTGACAACTCGCACTGCACCATAACTCTGGCCGTGTGCTAGATCTTCTGAATAGAGGACTTTGGCACCGGAATTCACAGCTGCTTGCACGATGAGGGCGTCCTAGAATGAAATCTTGTAACGGGATTCGATATCTAGCGCCTCTATAGCGGATTCAGCAGTATTAATGACGATGGTCCAGCTCGAATAGTCCTGGATCAGCCTGCGCGTTTCTTCGATTGACAAGGGATGTTTGGCTTTGCGACGAAGATTTATGCAGAGCTCTTGAAGAACTTGAGTACTCAAAACTCCGTCGCCGCTATGCCACAGCTTTTCGATTAATGATCGGGCACGCTGGTGTTTGACTCCTGCTGCGCCATCGTGCGCGTACATGAAAATGTTGGTGTCGACCAAGCATTTACCGTTCATGAAGTTCTGCTCGCGTACTAGGAGGAGTCCAGTCCAGATTCAAGCCCTCTCGCAGTCGAGCTAAGGCACGCCTACGCGCTCGGTCATATCGCTTGCGCTCGTGCACAATCTCCTCGAGTTTCGCCGCCAGCAGCGCGCTGATCGAGCTCCCCTGCTCCGCAGCTAA
>JAFAUE010000306.1 GCA_019243475.1 Acidobacteriota bacterium
GTGATGACTGTGACTTTTTCGTTCGGTTGAATGCGCAGGCAGGTGCGGACCGCATTGCGCGCTCCGGGCGTGAGCTCTGGATCGAACGGCATGCTTCCCAGAGCTCCAGAAGTTGCGATGGAAGTTTCCCTCGAATCGATCAATGACTCACCGTCGAGTGCTGCGCCGAAGCTACTTCGGCGTCGAAGACGCCAACCTTGGTTTCTTCCACCATGTAGTCCACTACTTTCTTGAGGTCGCCGGTTTCCTCGAATACTTTGAGCTGGCGGTCGGCGCCGTTGCCCATATCGAGAATGCGATGGATGTAGCTGATTTCCTCGCGGCTGTCGAGCTCGTCGAGCACGTCGTCAACGAAATCGAGATACTCGTAAATCAGATCGCGTTCCAGTACTTCGGTCTCTTTTCCGAAGTCAATGAGTTTGCTGTCGAGGCCGTATCGCGCGGCGCGCCATTTGTTCTCCATAATCAGCGCGCGGCCATACATGCGGAATCCCTGATTGCGCGAGTGCAGCTTGTAGAGCTTGGCAATCGTCGCCTGGATCAAAGCGGCGAGAGCGATCGTCTCTTCCAGCCGCATGGGAATGTCGCAGACGCGGAATTCCAGCGTGCTGAAGAAAGGGTGCGGACGGATGTCCCACCAGATTTTCTTGGCGTTGTCGATGCAATTGGTCTTGATCAGCAGGTTGACGAAGTTTTCGAATTCCGACCAGCTTGAATAAGTGTCGGGGATGTTGGTGCGGGGAAACTTGTCGAATACCTTACAGCGATACGACTTCAGGCCGGTCTTCATTCCCAGCCAAAACGGCGAGTTGGCTGAGAGCGCGAGCAGGTGCGGCAGAAAGTAGCGCGCCTGGTTCATGATGTGGATCGTGGTCTCGCGGTCCTCGATGCCTACGTGCACGTGCAATCCGAAGATCAGGTTGGTACGCGCCACCAGCTGCAAGTCTTCGACAACCTTGAGGTAACGCTCGTCGGGATAGATCTCCTGCGCGCGCCAGTCGGCAAAAGGATGTGTGGCGCCGGCGGCGAGTAGCAGGCCGTTGTCTTGCGCCAGCTTAATGGTGTCGCGCCTGAGATTGCGGATGTCGCGCTTGGCTTCCTTGATGTTCTTGCAGACGCCGGTGCCGACTTCCACTACCGACTGATGCATCTCCGCCTTCACCCGCTCTTCCATCAGCCGCTTGCCCTTGGCGATGATCTCGCTGTGGATATGCGAGCGCAGGTCGCGGGTTCCCGGATCGATGGTCTGATATTCCTCTTCAATCCCAATGGTGAATGAGGGCTTCATGGCAATGCTCCCTTATGGGGCTGCTTGCGCCTGAGTTTTTGACCGCGATTTAGTTGCGGATTTTGCCGCGCGCTTCGGCGGATCGGCTTCGATGGTGTGAGGAGCGCCCGCCAGGAACGACGACCAGCGCAGCGCCGGCGACGTCCTCTCCTCGCTGAGCGCTTTCTTCACCGCCAACTCGGCGACGGCATTGACGATCCAGTTAAAGTTTTCCTCGCCGACGGAGTTGACGTCAGCATCGGGCGCAGGATTCATGAAGTCAATCGCGTACGGGATTCCGTCCTCGCAGGCGAATTCGACGGTATTCAAATCGTAGCCCAGGGCTCGGCACAGCTTGAGCGCGTCGCGTTCCACTCGCTCCAGCAGCTTAGGATCGATCTTTGGTCCGTCCTTTACGTAGCGCTCGTGGTGCGGACGCCTCGGATCGTACTGCATGATGTGGACTTTCTCCTGCCCGACCACGTAGCAGCGGAAGTATTCCTGGAACTTCACCGCGCGCTGCAGCGTCATGCACAGATCGCGGCTCTGGTCGTAGGCATGGAAGAAGTCTTCGGGCGTATGCACGTGATAAACGTCGCGCCATCCGCCGCCGTTAAACGGTTTCAAAAACGCCGGGAAGCTGACGTATTGGAAGATGTCGTCCCAGTTCATGGGATAGAGAAGGTTGCGCATCGACTGGTGAGTGGTCCCCGGCGGATGGTGCTTGTGCGGCAGGATTACCGTCGGCGGCACTGCTACGCCCAGCTTCTCGGCAAGCGCGTAGTTAAAGAACTTATCGTCGGCACTCCACCAGAAGGGATTGTTGATGACGATGGTGCCGCCAAGCTCCGCGTTCTTGAGATAAGCGCGATAGAACGGGATATCGTGCGAGATGCGGTCGACGATCACGCGATATCCGCTCGGCTCTGCCATGCGGATGCCGCCGATCTTCACGAACTCAGCGTGAATGTCGCTAAGTCCAAATGAATTGACCTTCTCGACGAACGCGCCGGGAAAGGTGTTCTCCATGCCGAAGATGATGCCAATCTTCTTTGTCGCCATGGGCTCGCTCCAGGGGCTTCTATTTTACTTAGAACGGTTCGCGGTAGCGAATGGGTTTGGCTTTATTTTGCGTGCGGCTCCCGTGCGGGAGAACTGCAGAACTTTGCTTAGATTGCGCAAAGAGACTGCTCAGCCCCGAAATCCTCACTCCAGCGCGAAGAACTCGGTCGCCGGCCACGGTCCGCTGACCTGCACCTTGATGCCCCCAAGCTTCTGGCGAAAGTCGGGTACCCGGTCGCGCTCAACCAGGGCAAAGAGCCGTTTGCCTTCGGCGGTATCGCGCTCTCGCCATTCCAACACTTGTGGCGCGAGGACGCGCTTCAACTCTGAAGTCTTCTTCTCCAACTCGCCCAGCTGCGCGGCACGAGCGCGCAGGTGTTCTGTTCCGCTGGCTGCATGCGAAACTCCCGCGTGAGTCTGTTCTACGCGCAATTCCATCTGCACGTGAGCGGCGTGATCTCTGAGAAACGATTCATAGCGGACAGACTTATCTTCGAGGTGCGCGATCAGCTCCGCTTTGGAGAGCCACGTCGGAAAACGAAAGGGAATGACCGCGCTTCTGGCGAAGACGCTGTGCACGACATGGTGAAATTCGAGAGCCGAGTCTTTGAATGAATCCGCCGCAATGCTGCTCTGTTCCATTTCGGAATAGAGCGCGATCAATCGTCCGGTTCTTACGGCGTGGACGTCGGCGCTGCGAACGCCATGAGTCGGAAGCTCTGTTGTGACGTCCTGCAGGAGCGCGCAGTAAACAAGCAGCGGCATCGGTATTTATTTCTGCAGCTGCGCTTTTCTTACGTGCTTTAAGGCGGTTTCGACCGAAGTTAGGATAGCGTTCAAGCCGAGATAGAC
>JAFAUE010000102.1 GCA_019243475.1 Acidobacteriota bacterium
TGCGAGGTGGCGATGTCCTCACCGGCGAAGAGCATCAGTTCGTTGTGCGCCCCGCGAAGTCGCGACTTCAGATAAGGCTCATATTGCTTCGACTGATAAAAGGAGACCGCAGCCTCCTTCGAGGGCCACTCGATAAGCACAACGAGCTGCGACTTCTGGCGGTCTCCTTCAAGCTTCTCGATGTTGGAGGTCCGTGCCAGGTATCTGCCTCCCGCCTGCTCCACCAGCGGGGTCACGTTCTGCACGTAGGCCTGGACCCAGCTCTGATCGGTGACGTCCAGCTCTACAAACACGTAGTACGTCATGCGGGAAAAGATACATGAAGACTTGCTTTACATCGAACCTCTCCGCGGAGTGGTAGAGCTGGGCGTTGTGCCTGAGGCTCGGATGCTTTTTAGCGAGCACCGCTAACGATCTGATAGAGCACTACGGCAAGCATGAATATCAGGTACAAGCGCAATGACCAGAGCACGACCGACTCTCCACCCTTCAGCTTGCGGCGTGCGTATTGCGTGTCTTTCGCTTTGGCCAGCTGATCATGCTCGAGTACGGCTAGCGCGAGTTCTTTATCTTCAGCAGAAATGCCGTGCATATCAATGTCCTCCCAGCACAGTGAGAACGCGTGGAGCGATCACACTGGCGCCAAACAACAGACCCGCCGCCGTGAGCAGTGCGACTACCGCAAGCGCAAGGGCATTGGCCCATTTTGGGCTGACCAAGTCGCCCATGATTTCTTTGTCGTTCACCAGCAAGTAGAGAAAGAGCAGCGCCGGCGGCATGGCCAGCACCGCGACGACGTTCACGATCAGCACCACATAAACCAGAGGCAGTCCCGGAATCAGCACAATCGCGGCCGCAGCGGCGGCGCATAAAAAGAGCACCGAGTAGAAAGCTTTGCCTTCGGCGATCGGCAGATTCAGGCTGTGCGGGCGCCGGGCCACTTCGCCGAAGGCGTATGCCGAGGAGGTCGAGATGGTGATACAAGCGACCATTCCCGCTTCGATGATGCCAAGTGCAAAGAGCGCCGCGCCCACGTGTCCGATGATCGGCCGCAGCGCCTGAGCAAAGTCGGCAGCTTGAAAGTTCTCAACCGACATCCCGTGCGCCCGCAGCGGAGCTGTCGCAAGCACGGTCGCAACCGCGGCGAGCGCGGCCAGCATGGCCCCGACGACGGTATCCAGGCGGCCTTCGCGAATGTCTTTGGTGGTAAGACCCTTGTCCACTGTCGCGCTCTGCTGGAAAAAGAGCATCCATGGCGTGACCGTGGCGCCGATGTCAGCGAGGAGGATGAGGATTGTGTCCTTGTTCAAACCTCCGGGTAGAGGCTGCCAGGTGCTCAAAGCATGTCCAATGCTATGCCAGTCCGGATGCGTAAAGAGCGCGACGGGCACGAATACCAGATTGAGAAGTGCGAGCCCAAGCGTAACGCGCTCCCAGGTCCAGTAGCGGTGAGTCATGAGCGCGACGTAGAGCAGCAATAGAGCGCTGAACACAGCCGCCCACGGCGGCACGCCAAAGAAGCCCAGGCCGGCGCGAATGGCAATGAATTCCGTGATCAGAGTGAGGAAGTTCCCGAGCGCCAGATCGAGCATTGAGAACCAGCCCCAAAATGGTCCGAAGCGCTCGAAGATAAGTTCGGCATGTCCACGATGAGTGACAGCGGCGAGACGAACTGTCATCTCCTGGACTACTACGGCCATTAGAAAGGTCAGGATGATGAACGGAACAAAAAATCCAATGCCGAAGCGGGCTCCGGTGGCGGCGTAGGAGAGCATGCTCGGACCGTCGTTTTCGCCCAGCATCACCAGCACGCCTGGACCGATGAGCAGCCATAGCAGACGCAAGCGCGAAAAGAGTCCACCATGAGAACGCGCGTCGAGAACGCGCGCGCGATCGTGAGCGCGGTCCACGTCCTCGTGCGTGACTACCAGTTGATCGGAGCTATTGATCACCGCTGCCGGGTCGTTCATGCAGATGCGAAAGGCAGATTCAGCCCAAAGGGCCCTGAGCCGAGCTGCAAGCAGTATATGACAGTGGATGTTAACTGAGATAAACGCCGCGTTGGAAATTATGCTTTAGCGACCCAAACCTTGTCGGCCGCCGAAGAACCGAGCCGGATGTGGCGTTTGCCGACGGCGAGCGAAACGGTACCGTCATAATTCCGCGCCTTAACGGAGATCGGCGCGCCAGGACGGATTCCCTCGCTTTCAAAAAATTCGAGCAGCTTGCGGTCACGTTCGAAGACTCCGGCCACGCGATAGCGAGATCCAGGCTCAGCCTCGGCAAGCAAACGGTGTCCTCTCTTACGGCGCTCTGCCGGATTGGCAAAACCGAGTCCGTTGCCATGCGGGCAAATGTCCTTACGGCCCAGCTTTTCAACCAGCTTTTTCTCAAATGCTGGAGAGACGGCATGCTCGAGGCGCTCGGCCTCGTCGTGCACTTCGTACCACTCCATGCCGAAGATCTCCGAAAGCATGCGCTCGATAAGGTGGTGACGCCGCATGGTCTGTTCGGCGACCTGGCGTCCGGAGCGCGTTAGATGCAGTTCGCCATTGGGTTGCACTCTGACGAAACCGTCTTTAGTGAGCCGCTTCAGCGCGAAGGTGACCGCAGGCCGGCTGACGGAAAGCCAGTGCGAGAGGGTTGCAGCGATCACCGTTTGGCCTTCAGCCTGCGCTTCCGCGATGGCCTTGAGGTAATTCTCTTTGGAGATGGTGATCATGCAAGAAGGGTACAGGGAACAGGGCACAGGTTACAGGTATATTGCTCCTATGAAGGCCAGGGTGTGGCTGCTTTCAATTCTGCTCATCTGCGGCGCGGCGGGAGCGCAGTCGTCGCATCAGCCGGATCCGATTTCAGCGCGACTCCTGGCCATGTATCCGGCGAATGCGGACGCGCGAAAAGAAATCGCCAGCGCGGTTCAGGACGCAGCGAAACAGCACAAGCGCGTGCTGGTGATGTTCGGCGCCACCTGGTGTTTTGACTGCTTTGCGCTCGACTATCGCTTTCATCAGGCCAACATTCAGCCGCTCCTGGAGAAGAACTACGTCCTGGTGCACGTTGACATCGGGCAGCACGATAAGAACCTCGAACTCGCCAAAAAATATGGAACGGATGTCGATGGTGTGCCGGCGTTGGCTGTACTCGACAGCAGCGGAAAGCTTCTCTATGGGCAGAAGTCCCATCCGTTTTCAGCCGCCCGGAGGATCGATCCGCAACTCATCGTCAAGTTTTTGGAGACCTGGAAACCAGCCTCGTAGCTTCGCAGCCCCAGGCTTCCCCGCTTCTTATGTCAAACTGGATCAATGATCCGCAGCCTCACGCTTGTCCGGCTGGTCTCGCGCGAGAAGTTCGAGCAGCTTAGTTCGCTGCTGCGCGCGCTCGGCTTCGAAGAGGGTAAGGGCTGGAAGGACGAGCACAGCCGCGGAGCTCCCATGCTTGCGCCGGTCGGAAGTCTGGAGCTGGTCGAGGGCAGGAATCCAGCGGAGCCCGACATTCTGATCGAGGTCTCAGACCTGGATACGGCGCACTCGATCGCCAGGAAATTTCTGCCAAATGCAACGCTCGATATAACCGACACGCACTGGAAGTCGCGCGTATTCGCGGTCCAGCTCGACGGCAATTTGCGCGTAGGCTTCTGGGCCTTCAACGACCCGCAAAGGTCGGAGCCAGCCGCGACTGTGGGAAATCTCAGCGCTGCCGGAATGCGTTTCGGCATCGTGGTGAGCCGGTGGAACTCTTTTATTACCGAGCGCCTGCTGCAAGGCGCTCTCGATTGCTTACGCCGCAGCGGGGCCGCGTCGAAAGACATTCAGATCGTCCGGGTGCCCGGCTCGTTCGAAATTCCCAGCGCCGCGCGCATGCTTGCCGAAACGGGAAACGTGGATGCGATCATAACGTTGGGCTGCCTGATTCGCGGCGAGACCACGCACTACGAGCACATCGCAACGGAAGTGACGCGGGGGATCGGGCAATCGGCCCAGGAGACCGGCGTTCCACACTCGTACGGAGTTCTCACCTGCGAAAATCTGGAGCAGGCGATCGACCGCGCCGGCCTGAAGAGCGGCAACAAGGGCTGGGAGGCTGCACAAACGGCCATCGAAATGGTTTCCCTCAAAGGCAAACTGAAGCGGAGCGCGTCCGATGGCGGCTAAATCGGGCAAGCGGAGAAAGTCGCGCGAACTTGCGCTGCAAATGCTCTTCCAGTCCGATATGGGAAAGCAGGATGCCGACCAAGTGCGCAAGACTTTTTGGAACGAGCGGTCGAACGTCGATGACGAAACCCGCGGCTTTGCCGACGACTTGTTTCGCGTGGCCCAGGAGCGCAGCGGAGAAATCGATGGTCTGATCCAGAACCACGCAGAACACTGGCGTATGGACCGCATGCCCGCAGTGGACCGCAACTTGCTGCGCCTTGGCGTTGCGGAATTTCTCGGCTATCCCACCACGCCGCGCGCCATCGTGATCAATGAGGCGCTGGACATCGCCCAACGCTATTCGAGTCCCGAATCGAAACAGTTCATCAACGGCGTGCTGGACGCCGTAGCCAACGACCTGAAGCTGCGTTAACCAGCCACACGCGCATCGCTCGAGCGCTCCTGTTGTAAGCTTGATTCATGGACATGACGTGGGTCACCGATCGCATTGCGGTCGGCGGAGGCATCTGGAATGAGATCAAGATGATCGAGGTGGCGAGCGAGGGCGTCACACACATCATCAACATGCAGATCGAATTCGACGACCGCGAGCTGGCCGCCCCCTACAACATCCAGGTCCTGTGGAATCCCACCGACGACGATTTTCTGTTTAAACCCCCCGAACTCTTTCGGCGTGCCGTCGATTTTGCCGTCGAAGCCCTGGAACAGCCGAAAACCAAAATCTTCATCCACTGCGCCGCCGGCGTGCATCGGGCCCCGATGATGACGCTCGCACTGATGTGCTCCCTTGGCTGGGATATTTCCGAAGCAATGCAGCACATTGTGAGCCGCCGTCCAGTGGTGGACTTTGCCGACGTCTATGTCCGCAGCGTACGCGAGTTCATGAAAGGCTACGCCGCCGGAGCTAGAACCCCAGAGGCACACAGACGGTAAGGTTTCAACGTTCTGCACTGCGGGAGAGAATCAAACGACTTATTAACGGAGACTGGCGGAAATCTCTGTAATCCTCTGCGTCCTCTGTGGTTTCATGTCTTTTCGTGATCCAGGCCAAACAACATTTGCGTCCGATGCGGGGCGGCGCGCAGAGCCATCTGATGTATGCCGACGACGGGCATTATTACGTCGTCAAGTTCCAGAACAATCCGCAGCATGTGCGCGTCCTCGCAAACGAGCTTCTGGCTAACCGAATCGCCGAGCGAATAGGTTTGCCGGTGCCGGTGACCGAGCTGATCGAAGTCAGCTCGTGGCTGATCGAGAACAGTCCTGAGCTCCGCATTCGGACGGGATCGGCCAGCGTCCTTTGCCAACCCGGGTTGGCGCTGGCTTCGCGTTTTGTCCTCGGACCGCTGGAAGGAACGGTCTTCGATTATCTTCCCGCGTCGGCACTCGATCGGGTCCGCAATCTCAACGCATTTGCAGGCATGCTGGCCTTCGATAAATGGACTTGCAACACGAATGGGCGGCAGGCTGTCTTCTGGAAGAAGACGTACGACAAGAAATACACGCTTACCTTCATAGATCAGGGATACTGCTTCAACGCCGGCGAATGGAACTATCCGGATTCTCCGCTGCGTGGGGTGTATCCGCGGAATGAAGCGTATGCAGAAGTGCAAGGCTGGGAGTCGTTCGAGCCGTGGCTTTCCCGAATCGAGAATGCCGACCCGCAAATGCTTTGGGAAGCGGCCGAGAATGTGCCGCCGGAGTGGTATGGCTCGTCAATTACGGACTTGGAAAATCTGATCGAACAATTGATCGGGCGGCGCTCGCGTGTAAGAGAGCTAGTCGAAGCGTTTCGGCTATCGAGCCGCGACCCATTCCCGAATTGGAAGGAAACCGCCGTCGCCAGCGGAACCTGAGGGCCATGAGCGACTGGGGGATTTCGTGGATTCGTGAATTCTTACTTCTCACTTACCGAATTTGTGGCTTCCAATGCGCGTTACCTACGCAACTGCCGCCTGGTTACTCCTCGGTTTCCGTGCTGCCTTTTAGTGACTTCGGTAATTAGGCGTGTCCCCGCTCATTCGCCCATCATCGATCTATGAAAATCCGCATTTGTTTTCTGGTGATGATGCTGGCGCCACTGGTCTACTACGGAGCCATACAGATGGCACCCGCAGGCCGGGCAGCCACGGTCTCGTCTGGCTTCCATCAACTTGGAAAGCTGGCGCTGCAAAAAATCGAAGCCGCTCAGGACGCTCTCGGCGATTCCGAAGAGGCGTTTAATGCCCGACTCGCGGAAGCGGACCGCGCGATGGCCGTTGCCAGCGGAGCTGCCCATAGTGCCGCAGACCAGCGCGACTACACGCGTCTCGTGGGCTACCTTCAGACGGTAAAGCAACAACGCATTCTTGCCCAAGCGGCTGCGGATCCGAGCCAGCCTCCCGATCACGATCAGATCGACGCAGCGCGGCAAGGCGCGGAGACGGCATTCCAGTAGATCGCTCCAGAGTTCGCCATATACTCAGATAGCGCGAACTCTGTTTGAGCGAATGACCGATTCGAACCAGTTTCCCCGCATCAGCCGCCTGCCGCCTTATGTGTTCAACGTAATCGGCGAACTCAAGGCGGCAGCTCGCCACCGGGGCGAGGACATCATCGATTTCAGCATGGGCAATCCTGATGGAGCGACGCCGGCCCACATCGTTCAAAAATTGACAGAGGCAGCGCGGAAGCCGACGACTCATCGCTACTCGGTTTCAAAAGGCATTCCGCGGCTGCGGCGCGCCATTTGCGATTGGTATCGGCGCCGTTTCAATGTGGAACTCGATGCTGAAACCGAAGCCATCGTGACCATTGGCTCCAAGGAAGGCATCGCGCATCTTTGTCTTGCTGTGCTCGATCGCGGCGATGCTGTGCTGGTGCCGAATCCCAGCTATCCCATTCACATTTATGGGCCAGTGATTGCCGGAGCGGACATTCGTTCCATCCCAATGACAGAGGGCGTGGATTTTCTGGCAGAGCTGGAGAACGGCATTCGCCTGATGTATCCGCGACCGAAGCTGCTGATTCTCAACTTCCCGTCGAACCCCACGGCTCAGTGCGTGGATCTCGGCTTTTTCCAGCGTGTGGTTGAGATTTGCAGAGCCAACGAGATTTATGTCGTGCATGACCTCGCATATGCCGATCTGGTCTTCGATGGTTATCGGGCTCCTTCAATTCTCGAAGTACGCGGCGCGAAAGAGATCGCGGTGGAGTTCTTCACTCTCTCAAAGAGTTACAACATGCCCGGGTGGCGAGTGGGCTTCATGGTTGGAAATTCAAAGCTCGTCGGGGCGCTCACGCGACTTAAGAGCTATTTCGATTACGGAACATTTACTCCAATCCAGGTAGCGGCAATCGCAGCTCTGGAAGGACCGCAGGACTGCGTTGCAGAGATCTGCGAAACCTATCGCAAGCGTCGGGATTGCCTGGTCAGCGGTTTGGCCAAGCTGGGATGGCAAGTGGAGCTGCCAAAAGCCACGATGTTCGTCTGGGCACGAATTCCGGAGCAGTATTCCCGGCTCGGATCGCTTGAATTTTCCAAGAAGCTGCTTACTGAAGCGAAGCTCGCGGTGAGTCCAGGGGTGGGTTTCGGCGAATACGGTGATGACCATGTGCGCTTCGCTCTGATCGAGAACGAGGAGCGCACGAAGCAGGCGCTGCGCGGGATCAGAACGATGTTGAAGAATGACGGCGTGCTGAACTCAACAAAAAGAGCTGTTGCCCAGCTGTGATCCCTGCTGCTTTCTAACGATCTGCTCTTGCCGTGAATTCGGAGTAGCTGAATTTCTCGAGACATGAGCACGAGAAATTTTCCGCTCTGCCTTTCACTACCACGGGCACAACCTTCCTACTGGCTTGGTCTTCTCAAGTTACTTGTGGCTGCCGCCGACCGCACATCCACATACAGAGTCGCGCAACCACAGCTCTCGCACAAATTCAGAGTTCCTGAATCGGGAACTTTACTCAATAACGTACAGAACCATTCCTTTCGTACGCCAGCCATTCTGAAGGCAGGACAAGATCCGCCATGGCCGGCCGACGGACAACTGATCACACCAATTTCTTAATTTCACGAGAGAGGTTCGCCTATGAATCAAGACATTGACACGCGCGACGGCGCGCAAGGCACGAATACATTGCAAAAAATCCAGCGTTGGGCGCCCATGCTCGGTGGAGCAACGCTCGCGGTGCTGGGCTTATCACGGCGCTCGAAATCGGGGCTGGCCGTGGCGGCCGCCGGGGGCTTAGTGGCATACATCGCCAACAACGCAACCGCCAACGCTCTGATTGATCAGCTGGTCAGCTCATCCAGCATAGTGATAAACGCCTCGCCCGACGAGCTGTACAACTTCTGGTCCGACTTCGAAAACTTTCCACTGTTCATGCGTCATCTTGAGTCAGTAGAGAAGAGGGACAACGGCCACTCACATTGGGTCGCGCTTGGCCCCATGGGCACGCACATCGAGTGGGACGCCGAGATCACAAACCAGAGCAAGGGTCAGTCGATCTCCTGGCGCTCTCTTCCCGGCTCCGACCTGGAGCTGGAAGGAACCGTCAGCTTCACTCCGCTATCGCACGAGCGGGGAACGATGATCAGCGCTGAAGTCCGCTATCGTCCCGGAGCTAAGCAGGCGGGAGTGCAATTCGCCAAACTGCTGGGCAAAGACCCGAGCTTCCTGATGAAGCAGGATCTCCGCCGATTGAAGGCACTGATCGAAACTGGAGAGATTCCGACCATCGACGGCCAAACCCACGGCCCCCGCAGCGCAACCGCGGCGGCCGCCAAGCTGTTGAATCCGGACGAACCGCTCGCCGGCGGATCGCTCAAAGAACAATTTGAAGAGCAACGGAGGGCATCATGAAGGCAGTCTGTTGGATGGGTCCGGAGAAAATGTCGGTCGAGACCGTTCCCGACCCAAAGATACTCAATCCCCGTGACGCGATCGTGCGCGTCACCAGCACGTGCATTTGCGGTTCTGACCTGCACTTCTATAACGGCTTCATGCCCACAATGGAACAAGGCGACGTTGTCGGTCACGAGTTCATGGGCGAGGTGGTCGAAGTCGGCCCGGGAATCCGTCCGGAAAAGTTGAAAGCCGGCGACCGCGTCGTGGTGCCGTTCACCATTGCCTGCGGCAACTGTTTTTTCTGCAAGAAAGAGCTTTGGTCGCTGTGCGACAACTCCAATCCGAACTACTGGATTGCAGAAAAGCTGATGGGCTACTCGCCCTCCGGATTGTTCGGGTACACCCACATGATGGGCGGCTATGCGGGCGGGCAGGCGCAGTTTGTGCGCGTGCCTTATGCCGACGTGGGTCCGCTGAAGGTGCCGCAAGGAATTCCGGACGAGAAGCTGGTGTTCCTGACCGACATCTTTCCCACCGGATACTACGGAGCGGTCTGCTGCGAGATTCAACCGGGAGACACGATCGCCATCTGGGGATGCGGACCGGTAGCGCAATTTGCCATCCGAAGCTGCTTCATGCTGGGGGCGGAGCGAGTGATCGCGATTGACCGCTT
>JAFAUE010000174.1 GCA_019243475.1 Acidobacteriota bacterium
AGCAGCTGCCGATAGCAACACCACCACAACTAGCCACGCATAAAGTGAGCTTCTCATGGAACGTCCTCCTTGTTTTTTGGGCAGCTATTCAACACGGTGAGGAACGAAGCCGTCAAGAAGATGCCGGACGTAACCTGCTGGCCTCACTGCACGCACGTTGCTCGAAACCCAAAGTGTTAATCTGGAAGGGGCAGCAGGATCAGGAAGAACTGCCCACTTGATTAATAAGTTCCTCATGGATCATCGCGCATTTTTCTTTCAGAAACTCGGGCTCACGAATCGCGACCTTGAACGCTATTTAGCCGAGGCACTGTCGGCCGGCGGCGATTACGCCGACCTCTACTTCGAGTATCACAGTTCGACTTCGTTGAGTCTCGACGAGTCGCTGATCAAATCCGCAACGCAAGGAATCTCCGCCGGCTGCGGAGTGCGAGTGATTTCCGGTGAACGCACGGGCTACGCCTACACCGACGACCTGTCCTCGGAGCGCATCGTGCGAGCGGCCCGCACTGCTGCGCTCATTGCCAGCGGTCCGAACAAACAGCCGGTCGTGAATTTGAAGGACCCGAGCGGGGGACATACCCTGTACGCCGTGGCGTCGCCTTCGGTCGATGCCGAAGTCGCAGCGAAGGTGGAACTAATCCAACGTGCTGACCGGGAGGCGCGGCGCTACGATTCGCGCATCATGCAGGTCCGCGCGAGCTACGCCGACGAACTTCGACGCATCCTGGTTGTCGGCTCCGATGGTGTAATCGCGTCGGACTCTCAGCCGCTGGCGCGCATGAACGTCTTCTGCATCGCCAAAGATGGCCAGAACTCCTCGCGAGGGAATTCCGGAGGCGGGGGCCGCGTTGGCATCGAGTATTTCCAACACGAGAAGACGCCGGAGTACTTCGCGCACGAGGCCGCGCGGCAGGCAATCATCCAGCTCGACGCCCGCGAAGCGCCGGCGGGCGAAATGGAAGTCGTGTTGGGACCCGGATGGCCGGGAGTCCTGCTGCATGAAGCCGTGGGGCATGGCCTCGAAGCAGACTTTAACCGCAAGAAAACTTCGGCATTCGCTGGGCTGATCGGCAAGCGAGTCGCAAGTGAAAAGGTCACGGTAGTGGACGACGGCACCATGCCCTCGCGCCGCGGCTCGATCAATGTCGACGATGAAGGCTCGCCCACTCAGCGGACGGTGCTCATCGAAGACGGCATTCTTAAGGGTTACATCAGCGACAAGCTGTCTTCACGACTGATGGGCATTTCCGATACGGGAAATGGCCGCCGTGAAAGCTACGAGCACATTCCCATGCCGCGCATGACGAACACCTACATGCTGTCCGGGCAGGACGATCCGCGGGACATCATCAAATCCGTTAGGAAAGGCCTCTTTGCCGTCAACTTTGGCGGCGGTCAAGTGGACATCACGAACGGTAAGTTCGTCTTCTCGGCATCAGAAGCGTATTTGATCGAGGATGGCGAGATCACCGCCCCAGTGAAAAACGCCACACTCATCGGCAATGGACCTGACGTGCTCACGCGAGTCTCCATGGTCGGCAACGACCTGCAACTCGACGAGGGCGTAGGCACCTGCGGGAAAGATGGGCAATCTGTGCCGGTGGGCGTGGGTATGCCGACGCTTAAAGTCGATCGTCTGACCGTAGGCGGAACTGGATAAAAGCTTCTAAGCTGCTAAGCTCCTAAGCTTCTGAGCCACCTTACGTTGACTTGTTAGCCTTCTTTTTCTTCCGAGCAATTGCGCTCTCAGGAAATAGGCTGAAGCCAAAATGGAACGAGACGGCTTGGAAGCTTAGCAGCTCAGGAGCTTAGACGCTTGTCCTCAGTGGTTCAAGAAGAAATCCAACTCGGAGCCGGGCTCAAGGAGATCGCGCTGGAAGTGGTCGAACGCGCGATGAAAGCCGGCGCTACGGCCTGCGATGCTATCGCTCGCGACGGCAATGAATTCTCAACCCTTGTCCGCGTCGGGAACGTGGAAACACTCAAGGAATCGGGCGCACGCGCGCTCGGCCTGCGCGTATTTGTGGGCAAGCGGATGGCCGCCACGCACACCAGCGACTTCTCGCCCGAAGGCATCGAGCAGCTCGTGTCCGGCGCGATTATGCTGGCACGCACCACTTCGGAGGACCCCAACGCCGGCTTGCCGGATCGTTCTATTTTGGGATTCCTGAGCGACGATCTGGATCTCTACTACGACGACGTTTATTCCCTTTCAACCGCCGATCGCATCGACTACGCGCGCCGCGCCGAAGCCTCTGCCATGGCGGCAGATAAGCGCATCCTGAACTCCGACGGCGGCTCTTTCGACGCTGCGACGGGATACAAAGTTCTCGCCAACTCACTTGGCTTCGTTGGCGACTACCGCCGTTCCTATTGCTCGATTTCTGCAGTCCCCATCGCTCAAGTGGATGGATCAGCCATGCAGCGCGACTACTGGTACTCGGCCTCGCGCACGCTTGCGCAGCTCGAATCCCCGGAGTCGGTAGGACGCAAGGCTGCCGAGCGGACCGTCCGTCGTCTGGGCGCACGCAAAGTCGCCACGCAAAAGGTTCCGGTCGTCTTCGATCCGATGGTGTCGCGCGCATTGATCGATCACATCTTTGACGCTGTGAACGGCGATGCCATCTACCGCCATGCTTCCTACCTCGCCGGCAAGCTCGGAGAACAAATTGCCGGGGAGAACATCACCATCGTCGACGACGGCACCATGAAGGGCGGCTTTGGCTCCTCGCCCTTCGATGGCGAAGGTGTGCCTACGCGACGAACAGTCGTTATTGATCGAGGCGTGCTCAAGAGTTATCTGCTGAATACCTATACGGCGCGGAAGCTCAACATGCAGACCACCGGAAACGCTGCTCGCGGATTGACGGGTAATCCTGGTATCGGATCGGGAAATTTCTTTTTACAGCCAGGGCAAGAGTCCCCGCAGCAGATCATCGCCGGAGTGAAGAACGGTCTTTACGTGACAGAGTTCCTGGGTTTCGGTGTGAACCTGGTCACAGGTGACTTTTCTCGCGGCGCCTCGGGACTGTGGATTGAAAACGGCGAGTTCACCTTCCCGGTGGAGGAAATCACCGTCGCAGGAAACCTGAAAGAGATGTTCCGCAACGTCACAGCCATTGGCCAGGACCTCGAATTTCGCAGCTCTATCGCCGCCCCAACACTGCGGATCGACGGAATGACGGTAGCGGGAGAGTAACTCGTTAGCTTTGTTAGAGTTATCTTAGGGGTAAACATTTCAATGCATAACGAGCCGCCCGAGAAATTCGCCTAAACATCGGCAGATCAAAGCCCTAACTCAAACCAGCTACTCTGGATTCCAACCTCCTGCTGCAGCTCTGCGTCTTACTGAGAGATGCAGTTCCGCGCCGCCATAGCCATCATCGTCAACTTCCTGCTTATTGCCGCGCTCACGGCGTATGGCTTTCGGCTGTTTGCTGACTATCACGCCAAAGGCCGCTGGGCGAAGAACGTGACCAGTCTGCTGGCCGGCGTCGGGCTCATGCTGCTGGCTGCGGCCCTGCTGCTCACCCCTGCGAATGCCGTGGTGCTGACGCAGATTGCGCACACGAAGATCTCGCGCATTCTTCTGTGGGCCAGCAACACACTGCTGTTGGCAGCAATCGCCGCGTTTGGATTGATCACGTACAGCCGTCCACTGCGCCTCTGGCATGAACGTAAGATCGAGAGTGACCTGCAAAGTGAACTTCCCAAAATTCCCTGAGACCCGGAACAGGAAAGGTTCACCGGCCGATCGGGGACGCGTCGTCAAGTTCCCGGAGGCTGCAGCCCAAGCTCGGCCGAAGCCGAGCTGGTCTCTGAGCCGCGTCGGGCCAGGTATTGTCACAGGCGCGGCCAATCTCGATCCATCTGCGGTCGTCACCGCCACAATTGCCGGCGCCGCATTCGCACACTCATTGTTTTGGGTTGTTGTACTAGTGGTGCCGTTTCTGTTGGCCATCTTTTCTGTGACCAGCCGAATCGGCGTACAAACCGGCCAGGGGCTGCTCGACCTTGTGCGCGAAAACTATGGACGGAAGTTCGCGCTTGCAGGCGCGGTTTTTACCATTGCTACGAATTTGGCGGTTGTCATCGCCGACATCATGGCCGTGTCGGACGCGTTTTCGATCCTCACCGGTCTATCCCGCATGTTCTTTATCGCGGCCACGGCATTCTTCGTCTGGTACATCCTGGTCTTTCAGGACTATCAGAAAATTACTCGTGCTCTCGTTCTGTTGTCTCTCCCGCTATACCTTTACGTCGCCGCCGCAGTCCTGACAAGTCCCAATGTGGGCGGGCTGCTCCACGACATCTTCATTCCCAAAATGCAAGCGACATCGGAGTACGCGGAGAATATCGTCGCGCTTTTCGGATCGTTCCTCACACCGTACATCATCATCTGGCAAACCAGTTCGCGCAGCGATCCAGAGCATGAGCATCATCAGGCCGATTCGATCCTCTCTACCGCAGTGACGTTCGTACTGGCCTGCTCGATCATGTTGGCGGCCAGTGCAGTGCTGCATTTCAGCAATGCGCCCGATATGACTACGCGACAGGCGGCTGAGGCACTGCGTCCCGCAGTCGGCGACTGGGGACCAACGGTCTTTGCCATAGGCATTATCGGATCGGGAATGGTTGCGCTTCCCGTTTTGGTCGCGTCCATGTGCTTCGACCTCGCCCAGGCTGTGGGCTGGAAGTCCGGTCTGAGCGAAAAGCCCTGGGAAGCAAAACGCTTCTACGTTCTGATCTCTGCTGCTGTGTTTGTCGCCGCCGGCGCGAACTATATGCGCATCAACCCAGTGACAGCCCTCTATTGGTCGATGATTCTCGCCGGTGTTCTGCTCATCCCCACGCTGATTTTCATCCTCGTAATCTCGAACGACCGCCGCATTATGCGCACCGTCAACTCGCGCTGGCAGAACTTCTGGCTGGGCGCGGCCGCAGGCGGAGCCGCAGCGGCTGGGTTGATCTACATGCGCTATAAAGTGTTCTAAAAAGAACTATCGGCACGGACTCACCTTTTAAAGACTGTCCATTTCTGTCCCAGAAGGTTTTGAGTGCTGAATGCTGATCGCTCAATGCTGATCGCTGAATGCTGATTGCTGAGTGCTGAATGCTGAGTGCTGATTTACAATCCCGCCACTATGAGTTCTTCAACGTCCGCTCCATCTCCTGCTCGGGACAGTGCCCGGCAACTTCTACGGCACACATTGGCGACGCTAGCTTATCGGGGCGGAAAAGCGCTGCGCGGAGCTCCTGCCGATTTCTCGTCTTTCAATTGTGGCGCCGGATGCCGCACGCCCGGCGAAGTGTTGGCGCACATCGGCGACCTGCTCGATTGGGCGTTGTCCCTCGCAAAAGGCAAGCAGCAATGGCATGATTCCAAACCGCAGTCCTGGGCTGAAGATGTGAAGCGCTTTCACTCCGGACTGACCGCACTCGACAACTATCTGGCGTCGGAGAGTCATCTTAGCGAGTCCAACGAAAAACTTTTTCAAGGCCCAGTTGCGGACGCGCTGACGCATGTGGGGCAGATCGCGATAATGCGCCGCATGGCCAGCTCTCCAGTAAAAGGAGAAAACTACTTAGTTGCCGAGATTGCCGCCGGCAAAGTAGGGCCAGAACAGAGTGCGCCGAAACGGGAATTCTGAGCGAGGGAACACACGAAACGGCAATAGACCCAAGAGCAAACCAAGCTCCGTCGCCGGCGTCGTCCGCCGCGGCGGACTCCTTGGCTCAGTATGACAAAATTAGAGAACTGCTAACGCCTCGATCTCTACCTTTGCGCCTTCTTCTAACAGACCAGCGACAATCACCACGGACATTGCCGGATAGTAGCTTCCCACTTCTTCACGATAGGCTGCTCCTAGCTCCTTGAGATGACTGAGGTACTCGGTGCGATCCGTGAGGTACCAGGTGAGACGCACCAGGTTCTGCGGCTTGCCGCCGGCTGCCTCCAGCGACGAGATCACGTTGGCCAGCGCCTGGCGGCTTTGCTGTACGAAATCGGCAGAAACCAACTCCTCGGTGATCGGATCCCAGCCGATCTGTCCGGCGATGGCAACGATCTTTCCTTCCGCGATCATTGCGTTCGAGAAGCCGATTGGGCGCGGCCATCCCAGGGGATTCACAGACTTCGGCGTTTCGCTCACTTGCCACGCTCCCGCAGTTCAAAACGCTGTAGTTTGCCGGTGGCGGTGCGGGGCAGCGCGGAAAGAAATTCGATTGCGCGAGGGTATTTGAATGGCGCGATTTGTGCTTTCACAAAGTCCTGCAGCTCCTTTTTCAGATGATCGTCCGGCTGACGGTCAGGCGATGCCACAATAAAAGCTTTCACCAGGTTTCCGCGTTCCGAATCGGGAACTCCGATCACGGCGCACTCGCGCACCGCAGGATGTTCCAGAAGAACGCTCTCTACCTCGATCCCGGAAATGTTATAGCCGGAACTGATAATCAGGTCGTCGGTGCGCGCCTGAAACCAATAGTATCCGTCCTGATCGACGCGGAATGAGTCGCCGCTGAAATTCCATCCGTTCTGAACGTACTTGGCCTGCTCAGCAGGATTGTCGAGATACTTGCAGCCTGTGATCCCCCGAACGGCCAGGCGGCCAGGTTCGTCGGCGGCAGCCTCACTTCCGTCGGAGCGCACCACCTTGGCTTCGTAACCATAGATTGGCTTGCCGATCGCGCCTGGACGAATCTTCTCCTCCGGCGCGCTGATGAACATGTGCAGCATTTCGGTCGAGCCGATTCCATCGATGATCTTCAGACGGGTAGTTTCCTGCCAGGCTTCATAGGTTGCAAGCGGCAATGCCTCTCCGGCGGAAACGCATTTATGCAGGCTGGCAATTTGTCGCGGCCTGAGTTCCTTCAGCATCGCGCGATAGGCAGTGGGCGCCGTGAAGCAGACGCTTGCCTGGTGCCGGGCGATGCCCTCCAGCAGGTGCTTCGGGCTGCTTTGCTCAAGCAGAGCAGAGCTCGCACCCACACGCATCGGGAACAACAGCAAGCCGCCAAGCGCATAGGTGAAGGCCAATGGCGGCGTACCGATGAAGACATCGTCCCGGTTTGGACGAAGGATGTAGCGCGGAAAGCAATCGGCCGCCGCCAGCAGATCCCGGTGCGTGTGCATCGTGCCCTTCGGCTGTCCGGTACTGCCCGAGGTGAAGGCAACTATGGCGACGTCATCAGCTGCAGTCTCAGAGTTCTTGAATGCTGCCGGCTTCGATCGCAGCAGTTCGTTCAGCGAGTCTTTGCCGTCATCATTGAAAACCAGAACTTGCGCACCTACTCGCGGCCGGCGGTCTACATGCCGAGAAAAAGCCTCCCGGCATTCCTTTGCGTGCCTGGCATCGCACAATGCCAGCGATATCTCAGCCTTATCGGCAACGGCAACTAACTCGCGGCAGCGCAGCAAATGCGCAGTGGTGACCGCGACGCCGCCTGCCTTGAGCACAGCAAACCAGCACGCCGCCAGCATGGCGTGATTCGGCCCGCGTAAGAGCACGCGATTTCCCGGAATGAGACCGAGGTCTTCAACCAGCAAATTAGCAATCCGGTTCGCTGTTTCGTAAAGACGGCGATAACTCCAGGTCCCCGAATCGCAGTGGAACACCGTGCGCTCGCCATCGCCCGCTTCGATCCGACGGTCGAGGAGCTCAGCAGCAGCATTCAGACGCTCAGAATATTGGTACTCCGGCAAATGGTGAAAAATGGCGGGAAGCGCTTCGCCTGAAGGCATGTGATCGGCGCAGAAGGTGTCCTGGTGAGCCGTATGTTTCTCGGCAACCGTCCGGCCGGCCATCAGTTTCCCTCAAACTTGGGCGTCTGTTTGGCGGCGAATGCGCGATACGCGCGCGCAAAGTCTTCGCTCTGCATGCAAGCGGCCTGGGCTTTGGCTTCGTGATCGATCGCCTGGTCGATGCTCATGTTCCATTCGTCATGCAGGCAGCGCTTGGTAGTCGCATGGGCAAGAGTTGGGCCATGGGCAAGCTCCGACGCAAACTGCTTCGCCTCGTCCAGCAGGCGGTTGCTCTCCACTACGCGATTGTAGAAGCCCCAGCGTTCTGCTTCCTGTGCCGACATGAACCGCCCGGTGAAGAGCAGCTCTGCGGCCCGGCCATGACCAATAAGGCGGGGCAAGATGGCGCAGGCACCCATGTCCGCGCCGCTGAGGCCTACGCGCACGAATAAGAATGCGATCTTGCTCTCAGGAGTCCCAAAACGGATATCGCCGGCCATGGCAAGGATGGCGCCCGCACCCGCACAGATGCCGTCGATGGCGGCAATGATCGGCTGGGGACATGCGCGCATCGCTTTCACCAGCTCTCCGGTCATGCGCGTGAACTCAAGCAGCTTCAAGGCCTGGTTTCGCTCTTTCATCTCGACCAGCGGCCCGATGATCTCGTGTACGTCGCCCCCCGAGCAAAAATTTCCTCCCGCCCCACTGAGCACCACCGCTTTGACTTCCGAATGCTCACGCAGTTTGTGAAATGTGTCGGTCAGTTCGCGATAGGAATCGAACGTCAACGGGTTCTTACGTTCAGGCCGGTTGAGAGTGATGGTGGCGAGGGAGCCTTGAAGCTGCCAAAGAAAATGTCGAGGACTTATCGATGGGTTGGGCAATGTGACTCAATCCCCCAATTTCGTGATTCGGTGATTCTGCGATTGGAAATCACACAAGCGCAAAATCGCGAAATCACAAAATGTCATGCCGCTTGGCATACGCCAAACCCTCTACATCACTTCTCCGCCGGCCACGGCAATCGCCTGTCCTGTAATTGCCGACGCGCCGGGCGAGCATAGCCATGCTACTGCATCTGCGACCTCGTCTGCTTTGACGATGCGCGCCTGTGGGTTAGGACGCGCGAGCATTGCACGCGCTTCGTCAGCAGACTTTCCCACTGACTTCACCAGTTCCGCAACTGCGCGGTCGAACATCTCGGACTCGGTGTAGCCGGGGCACACCGCATTGATGGTTACCCCTGATTTCGCATACTCCAAGGCGAGCGATCGGGTGAGACCAATCACACCGTGCTTGGCGGCACTGTAGGCCGAAATCTTCTTTCCGCCTTTTAGCCCGGCGACGGAAGCAATGTTCACGATGCGCCCCTCGCCTGCCTTGGCCATGGAGGGAAGCACCTGTTGCGTGCAATAGAAGACGCTGGTGAGATTGGCGTCGATCATCCGCTTCCACAGCTCAGGTTTCATATCGGGAAACGCAGACGCCTGCGCCTGGCCGGCATTGTTCACCAGGACATACACGCGGCCCAGCGGCTTTACAGCCTCTGCGAATGCGTTCTGCACCGACGTGAGGCTGGTCACATCCACCTGGTGAGTCTCCACTTTCGAGTCGTAGCGATTGCGGATGACCTCCGCCGTTTCGTGCAGACGGTCCATATCTCGGCCCAGAAGCGAGAGATCGGCGCCTCGCGCCGCAAGCTCATGCGCGATCGCCGCGCCGATTCCGCGTCCGCCGCCGGTGACTATGGCATGTCGCCCGCGCAGGTAGTCTTCTGCTTTCATCCTTGCCGTTCCTGGCGATCAGCCCACGCGAGCTGAGCGATTTCCGCAAAACCTGAATGATACCAGCGAGCGCTCGCCCAACAGCTCCATCGCTCGGGTTATCATCACCACAAAGACGCAGGGAGATTCATTGGTGCCCACTCCAACCAACGGTTCGTTGAAGACAGCTCGTACGACTGTCCGCCGTCTGCCGGAACGCGGCCGATACGAGCGCGATGAGATATATAACGTGCTCGATGCCGGCTTTATCTGCCATGTAGGGTTCTGCGCAGATGGCCAACCCTACGTTGTTCCCACCAGCTACTGGCGTAAGGGCGACACAGTGTATTTCCACGGCTCGTCCGCCAGCCGAATGCTGCGCAACTTGTCGGCTGAGATTCCAATGTGCCTCACCGCGACGCACGTCGATGGCCTGGTTCTCGCGCGCTCCGGCTTTCATCACTCGGTGAACTATCGGTCGGTAATGATTCTTGGAAACGCTGCCCTGGTCGCAGACAACGACGAGAAGTACAACGCACTCAAGGATTTTGTCGATTACGTCCTCCCGGGTCGCTGGCCGGAGATTCGCTGGCCCAACGAGCAGGAAATGAAGGCGACTTCCGTCCTGCGACTTCCAATCAGTGAAGCTTCGGTCAAAGTCCGCACGGGAGATCCGAAGGACGACCCCGAAGACCTCGACATGGACGTGTGGGCAGGCGTCGTCCCCCTGCACACCGTTGCCGGTCAACCCGTCCCGTCAAAGGACCTAAAGCATGGCGTGCCGCTGCCGGACTACGCAAAAGCCTACAAAGGCAGAGCAGTCAATGGGAAACCCCGCATGGGCTGACCGCAACATTCGACGTCGCGCGCAACTTTTGCGTCTTTTTCGGGTCAATTCGCGTCATAATGAAGCAGCTTCTTCTCTGAATCTGCTAGGGAAAGTGTGCCTCTCCCCAAGGCCCTTCAAGGTGAATTATGGAAACTGAACAGGTGTCTGCTCCCGCTGAAGAAAGCGGCGAGGTAAACAGCCTCAAGATCGCGGGAATCATTGTTGTCGTCATCTACGTGCTGGGTTCGGCGTACTTCATGTACGACATGAACACGCGGCTCGATAAGCTCGATCAGCAACAGAAGGCGGCCGTTACGGCGGCGGAGCAGCGTAATCAGGAGCTCCTTGGCCGTCTGGGCATGACCCAGAGCAGCCTGGAAAAATCGGCCAGCGTGCTGCAATCGAAGTTGACGAAGGCGCAGCGCGACGCAGCGGCGCGTGCTGCCGAGCTAAGCAAGGAAGAGCAGCAAACTGCGCAACAGCTCCAGCAGAGCCAGCAGCAGATTTCTTCCGTGTCGACGGATCTCGGTGGAGTAAAGACGGAGCTAACTGGCGCAAAGGGCGACATCACCGCCACCCGCACTGATCTTGACGCCACCAAGAAGAAGCTCGAAAGCACGATCGGCGACCTCGGAGTTCAGAGCGGTCTGATTGCCCACACGCGCGACGACCTCGAGGTCCTCAAGCATAAGGGTGATCGCAACATCTACGAGTTCACGCTTTCAAAGAGCACCAAGCGCCCGACCCCAGTCGGCACCATCAGCATGCAGCTCAAGAAAGTGGATGCGAAGAAGGGTAAGTTCACGCTCGATGTAATGTCGGACGATCGGACGATCACCAAGAAAGACAAGAACGTTGCCGAGCCGCTGCAGTTCTACAGTGGGCGCGATCGCATGCTGTATGAGGTGGTAGTTCTCTCAGCCGACAAGAATTCCATCTCGGGCTACCTGAGCACGCCGAAGAACGCGCCGCAGCCCGGGGTGATCGCCCAGTAGAGGAATTTTGCGATTTCCTGATTTGTGATTTCGCGATTGTTTCAGTAGACGGTTTTCTCAATCGCGAAATCAGGAAATCACCAAATCACGAAATCTAGTCCGCTCCCACTCCCTCACACGTCTGCTGCGCACCCTGCGCCAGCAGTTCTTCGCGCAGCTTGCGTTCATATTCAGCCAGTTGCGAGTCGATGTTGTTCATCGCCTCGCGCTTCTTTACCAGGTCTTCGCGGTACCGGCGCAGGAAGTAGTCGATGGTCTCTACGCGAATCCTGATCGAGCCAGTCGGCTTGTTCTCGTCGAGGTCTTTGAAGGCGAAGTACGGAGTGCCTGAGTTTTCGATGATGTCTTCGATCACCGTATAGATAGGCGCGTCGTGCCCGCACTTAAAATTTGAGATTTCCAGCGCCACCAGATTGGGATGCCGTGCAGTGAACTTTGCCGCCCAGATCTTGTGATTCGTACTCGCCGAATACGCATTCTTCCAGACGTCGCTGATGTCGAGCGGGTCTTTGATCACGCCGGCCCGAACTTCCTCGCCAAACAACCGGTCGAGAATGTCATCGTCGATCGGCAGCGTGCTTTGCGAGAAGATCGGATACCCAAGCTTCTGGAATTCCTCCATGATCTCGTGGTTGACGCCGGGGTCATGGTGATACGGGCGCCCCAGCATCACAATGCCGATGCGATTCTCGCGCTCCAGCATTTCCAAGGTTTCACGCGAGCGGCTGCGCAGGTTCGCGTCATAGTTTTCCTGGGCTTTAAACGCGACTTCCACCGCGCGCTCGTTCTCTTCCTCCGAGACTCCGAGCACCGGACCCCAGGCGCGGTACATTTGCAGAGAGAAGAGTCTGCGATCTGCCAGGTTCAAAATGGGATCGAGATAGGTAATTCCATTGTCCGCAAAGACATCGGCCTCTTTCGTAAACGCGGCTTTCACGGCGTCCGGGGTTGCAGTGACGGTGGGACAGGCATTCGAGCCGGTCGTGCACTTCAGGTGCGTGGTGAGCACGTCGATCATGGGGAAGAAGATCGCGTTTAGCGGTTTCTTGGCATGCTTCACGAAGATCAAGTTGTAGACGTGAGGAATGCCGATCTTCGATGGGAAGCAGGGATCGATAGCTCCGCGCCCGGCCCCGGCTTTGTACATATCGCGATTGGTGTAGTCGGAGTAGATGATGTTCTCCGGCTCCAGGCCAAGTGACTCGAGATACGCACTGAACAAGGGTGCGTAAACGTACATGTTCAGCACTTTCGGCATGCCGACACGGAAGCCGGCGCGCTTCTTCATCAGCTCGGCGCGTTCTTTCACTTCCTTCTTGAAGCTCCACTTGCTGCTGGGAATGGGATCGGCGACCTTCGGAGGATTCTGCGAGCGCCACACCCCCGCCGCGGCGATCTCGACATAGTTTGGATTCGCTTCTTTGAGCGCGTCGAGACCAGCCTTGATGCCGCGCATGTCCTTCACGTCCTCGACCTGACCCTTTTCGCAAGTCGAAATAATCAACCGCTGCTCACCGGCTTCGAGCGGCACTTTGGACTTGAACGCCGGCGCTTTCCAGCTTTCGAGTTCGCCGGTCTGCACGTCGATGAAAGTGCGCAAGCAGTTGTTCTTGCAGAAGTAGCAGCGGGTGTTCTCGTTGCGCGTCGTGCGATAGCTGATGCGCTGGACGGCATCGAGGCCGATGAACGACGTCTGATGGCCGTTGTTATACAGCCGCATGGCTTCGACACCGGCCCCAATCGCTCCCGATTCGCCGCAGTGCTCGTGAACAATCACTTCAGCTTCCGCCTGATCGCTGCGGAAATGCGACTTCACGAAATCGACTTCCGCCTTCACTGCTGCCAGGTTCTTCTGCGTTCCGCCCTGGAGGATGAAGCGCGTTCCCAGCTTTGCCAGATTGGGAATGCTGGCAACGTAAAGGAAGATGTTCTTCGGCAGCACCGCCGCCAGACCGGCAAGGATTTCCTTTGCTGCCCAGCCCTGCCGCTGGAAGTTCACGATGTCGGACTGCATGAACACAGCGCAGCCATAGCCGAAGATCGGCATCTGGTTCGCGGTAAAAGCAATGTCGGAGTACTCCTCGACCTTAATGCCAAGGGACTCGGCGGTCGATTGCAGGAAGTATCCGTTGCCGGCAGAACATTGCGTGTTGAGCTTGAAGTCTTTTACGCGGCCATCTTTGAGGACGATGAGTTTGATGTCTTGTCCACCGACATCGACGATGCAGTGCGGATCGTCGTAGAAGCGCATCGCCGACTCGGTATGGGCGACCGTCTCGACCAACGCGACATCGGCGTGCAACGTTTCCTTGAGCACGTCTTTCGCGTAGCCGGTAGTGCCCACGCCGAGCACGTCGAGGGTGGCGCCCTGCGATTCGACCTGCTGCCGTAGCGAGCGGAACATGTCGATTGTGTCTTGAATGGGATTGCCGTTGGAAAGCTGATAGGCCTTGCACAGCAGCGTGCCGTCCTGTGAAAGAAGCACGGCCTTAGTCGAAGTGGAGCCGCCATCAACACCGACGAAGCCGCGAACGGTTGAACCGGCGGTAAATTTCGCCGGAATGAACCGCGGAATCGTGTACTGCTTCTTGAATGCCGCCAGCTCTTCTTCGGATTCGCTCAGCCCCGAGGCGCCGGACGAGGATTTTTCTTCGAGACGTCCGACGTCGATGTAGTGCTCCAGCTTGGCCGTGCCTGTGTACCAGCCCACGTCAGGATCTTCGTCCTTGCCGAACTCGACCGAACCGAGCGCGGCGAAGTACTGCGCGTTCTCCGGAGTCTTGATGAGCTGCTCCGGCGTCATGCCGTCGGGAACTTGCACCTTGCGCTCTTCCCAGGTTTTGGGAATGTTGTGCTGCCAGGCCTCGCGCATTCCCTTAATGAAACAATTCGGTCCGCCCAGCAGAAGCACGTGCGGACGCAGGGTATGACCGCGCGTAAGCACGGAAAGGTTTTGCAGCACGATGGCGTCGAACAGCGAAGCCATCAGCTGGTCGGAAGGAACTGCCTGCTTCTGCAGACCGTTGATGTCGGTCTCGGCGAAGACGCCGCACTTTCCCGCCACCGGATGCAGCTTGATTCCGTGATAGCCCTGATTGCAGAGCTCATCGGCCGGAATCTTGAGCTTAGCGTTGATCTTGTCGATCACAGCGCCAGTACCTCCGGCGCACTTGTCATTCATCGACGGGATTTTCTTTTTGCGTCCGCTGGCCTCGTCTTCTTTGAAGACAATGATCTTCGCGTCCTGGCCGCCAAGTTCGATCACAGAATTTACTTCGGGATGCAGCTTCTCCACGGCAAGCGAAACCGCAGTGACTTCCTGAACGAACTTTGCCCCGACCAATGGCGCGATATTGCTTCCGCCGGAGCCGGTAATGAAGATGCGGCAATTGTTCGCAGCAATGCCGGCTTCGGTCTGCATCCGCGTGAGAAACTCCAGGACCTTCTCCGGCTGCTTGGTTTCATGACGCTGATAATCCTGCCAGATCATTTGGTCGGTGGCCGCGTCTACGATCACGGCCTTGACCGTCGTAGAACCAACATCCAGGCCCACGTAATATGCGAGACGCGTTTCCCCATTCGGGACAGGATTTGCCCGCGGCTTAGGTTTGGGGCGCGGGAGGGTGGCAACCAGTTCGCCCAGCTTCACGTCGAGTTTGATCGCGCTTTTACTTCCGCAGCAGCCGTTACTTTGATCGTGGTGGCCGGACAACTTAACCTCCATAGAAGGGTGCCGTCCCTTCGGGACTCGATTCTTGACTTCGCCGACCCAGCACTGCTGGGCTAAGATATTGCGCGCCTCAGGCGCTCAGGTCGCAATTAGTACTCCGCGCTTTCAGATGACCCGATGACCCGATGGCCAGATAACCCGATTCCTTCAGTCGTCGCTCCAGTTTGTGACGCCCTGGAACCCGTGTATCGCCTGCTTAAACAGCCACTTGATCACACGCGCGTCGTTGTAGCAGAAGCCCACGATGTGATTCAGGGTTGAGAAGCAGTGCGGCTGGCATGACTTCTTCATCTCATTCAGAGGACCGGGCTCGAACTTGTGGTTCTCGATCGTGCCCCAGTCGTAGTTGGCGCTATACATCGGGAAACACGGCGCCAGCGTGCCATCGGTGCGGATGATCAGCGTGTTCTGTCCCGCGCGGCAATTCCAATCCTGGATGCCCCCGCGCATGAACTGCTTCATCTCCGCCAGACGCGAAGTCGAGTTGGTCATCTTGTAGCCGGACCGTTGTTTCGCGATCAACCATTCCAGCAAATCGTCAACTTGGTCCCAGTGCTTCTCCGTCACGTAGGTCGGATTGTTGCTCAGGTGCTTGAAGTGCGACTGTTCGGTGAGCGGCGTCTCGCAAATGTGATAGTCGGTGGCTACGCCGTTGTCATGCGCGATCTCAGTAAGCTCGCGAACGTCCTCAAGATTGTTGCCACAGATATTGATGTTGATGAAAACGCAATAGCCATACCGATGCTGGCGCTTGATCAAGTAGTCGAAGTGTTTCCGAATCGGGACCAGGGCTTTGGGGAGACCGGGTTTGAGATCGACGGCGTCGAGGGCGAGATTGACTACGCCGACACCCGCATCGCCGAGTTTGTCGATTACATCGGGTCGCAGCAGCCGCCCGTTGGTCGGGATGTAAACCCAGAAGCCCTTCTTCGCGGCGTAGTGCGTCACTTTGTGCGCGAAGTCAGGACGCAGCAGAGGCTCACCGCCCATCAGCGCCAGCACCCGGCCGGTTCCCGCATGCAGCCAGTCGATGGAGCGCTTGGCGATGTCCTCGGTCATACCCTTCACGCGATTGTCAAAAGCCCAGCAGTAGTGACAATCAAGGTTGCACTTCCACTCCGTGAACAGGTACGAAACGATGGGATGGAGATGCCCGGGCAGGATGCGGGACTTGAGGTATGGAAATGCCCAGCCCCGCATGGCTCTCATGATGTGAGCTGTTCCAAATTTCCGCTTTCCGTCTTTGGGAATGTAATCGTCGTCAGTGCCGACCTGCAACTCCGGACGGCTGGGAAAGGGCGGAACTGGAAGCGATTGCGGTACTCCGCCAACCGGCGGCGCAACTGCGGAGCGCTGTGTTTGCGGCTTCATCAGCAGCTCGTGCAGCTGGACGTCGAGCTTATAGTTCGGCGGTGGCGTGCTCTGAAGGGCGGTCGCTTGTTGAAGTTCGGGCATTGAGAAAATACCTCCGTCGATGCGGTCCTGCGAGTAGTGCAGCGCCATTTTCCGGCGAAGGGAGAAATCCCGGGGTGCCCGACGTTCCTTAAGAACTGGGATTCCTCACAGCGCTCGGAATGGCGAAATAAACTACGACGCCGCAGCCAGTGCTCGCGCCTCAAGCGGCACTCGCATCAGCTTCTTTCTTCCGTTGATCAAATCGCTGACGTGGAGCACGAAGTTCGCCGCCATGCCGGTGACGCCTTCACGATGGGGCATGGGATAGAACAGCTGCCGCAGCTCAGGATGATCTGCGACATAGCTCTTGATTTCATCCAGCGACTTGCCGGTTGATTTGAGCGCCTGCTCGAACTCGAGTCGAGCTTTCACTTTGGCCTCGCCCAGCGCCATTTGCACGCGGCTGTGGGCGTTGATCTCGCCTTCGCCCGATGTCTCAATGGGCAGGAAGATCATGTCCTTGAAGGCATTTGCAACGGCCGATTGCGCACCGTCGGACTGCGTTGACGGCATGCAGCCGAAGGGCTTGAGCGCGAGCACCATATGGCAGAGTTTGTGCTTGGTGTAGTAGATGTTCTTGCCGACTTCGAGGTGCCCTTCGCCGCCGCGCGCAAACTGGTTGTAGAACGGCATGGCCAGATCGGCCATTTCCTTCTGGTCGATCAGATGGTGGGCGATGTCACCCAGCGCTTCGACCACGCGATGGTACTGGCGCGAGTAAATCATCTCCCCGACCGAAAGCATCGCGATCTTTTTCTGGAAGTTCAGCTCGTTGAGCGTGTGCTTATGCAGCTCGTACCAAGCCGGCTTCTTGTACTTAGCTTCGAGCGGCTTCTTCTCTCTCCACCGCTCTTTCACCTGGTACATCATGTACATGATCCAGGTCGCAATGGGCTCAACCAGCACCTGCGCCCCTTCCCGTTCCAGGAAAGCAAACATGTTGAAGTTGCCGTCACCCTCGGTCGTCTGCGCCCAGAATTCGCCGATGATCTTGACCACCGGCTTCACGCGCAGGCGATCGACTTCAATCGTAGCCAGATGATCGTGCACCGCCTGCAGGCACTCTTTGTAAGCTGAGCCATACAGGTGCTCCCAGACTTTGCCCAGAGAGTTGACCACCTTTTCCCAGCCCGCGTTCTTGTGTTTGGCCAGATAGTTGGTCATCCACTTCGGCAGGTCTTCGAGATCCTCGAAGGGCTTGCGTTCCTTGAGCATCTTGCACATCAGGTCCACCGACTCCTTGAACACGCGGTCGGTCTGGCCCTTATTCACTTCAAACGGACGAATGCGGAAGATCATCTCGTTCATGATGTCGCCCATATTGAGCGCATTGAACATTCCCATTCCGAAATCGACAGTGAACTTAAGCCCCGGCTCGCCGGACGCAGCCTGGATGCCGTCATTTTGCTGAAATAGCAGGACGCGGAAACCGTCGTAGCCGGCATTCTGCAGCGCCAGCCGGTACTCGGATTCGTACATGCCAAATCGGCACGGACCGCAGGAACCGGCGGTGAAGAAGACGTAGTTGTCGAGGATGTCCTTTTTGGGAACGCCGGCTGCCTCGAGCATCTGCAGGTACTGCACCAGATTGCCGACGGTGAAGTAGGTGGGGTTGCACTGTCCGTTGTTGCCGTATTCCTTCCCCAATTGGAATGCGGCCACGTCCGGCGTAGGCAGCACGTCGCATTTGTATCCGCATGCCTCGAACACGGCCTTCATCACCTTCTCGTGCTTCCAGGTAAGGCCGCCAATCAGGATCGTGACCCGGCCGCGCTCAGAGGCGGTAAATGCCCGCTCAATCGGGCGATGGAAGTGCTTGGCATGTGTGCTGTCGAGTCCGGCTTCGCGAGCCAGACGCTCGCGCTCGGCGCTCAGGCGGCGACGAATCTCTTCTTCAACTGATGGACGCGGTGGAGAGGTGAGACCTGCCAAGGGCACGTCGATCTTGGTAGCGGACATATGGAGTTCTCCGTGGGGATCGCGAAACGCGTACGGTAAGGTTGATCGTTGTTGACTGGGGAGCGACGATGGAACCTTGGGGAACCGGAGAAACAACGGTCGCTGCGCCGGCAGCGAGTGTACTCGGGAAAAGCCAAATGGGGATTACTGCCTGATACTGAGGGCGCTCGCACTCAAGCCGAGAACCACCTGACAACTGCCTACAGCGGCCTCGTTTGTCCATGCTCAACGAGCGAGATTCATGCATGGCTCGCATCCAGGTCGAACTTCAGATGCCGACAGTGCTTCCAAAGATACAGATTGGAAAATCCTTTGGCAAGGGCCGAAGGCGGCCAAAAGAAAAGCCTTAGAGTGCCCCTAAGTTCTACGGCTTCATGAGAGTAGATAGTCGATGCGGGTCTCGAGCTTGGCGGAATCCTCAACCGGGTCGCCGTAGATTTCCCAGGACTTTCCCGCAAAGCTCAGCTTGTTGGCGGCCGCGTAGGCGTGGATCGCGTCGTGAGTCTCGCCCAGCCGCTGGTAAGGACCAATATGGGATGCCGCCAGGACCTTGCCGGCCGGAGTCTCGGCGAGGGTGATGTCGCCCTCGGGAGCAAACGAGCGAACTACTTCAACTCCGAAATCGATGTCCATTGGCGCCAGCCGGTTCGCCGGGTGATGGTAGAGGAAGACATTGTGGCCGTCGGTGCGCAGACCTGGATGCTTTCTAAGGAAGCTCCAGACCTGATCGAGAGCAGGGCGCCAAGCGGTCGCGATTTCCCGGATTGGCGCTCGACGGCGAACGGCGGCCAGGAGACGAGGCGTTGCGACTTCGATTGAGATTTGGGGAGTCATGTTGCGCTAGAGAATAGCAAGTTTCCCGGACCAGCTAACGCAAGTGGACTACAAGCTTGTGCGCTTGGTGCTAGCGCGACGAACACCCGGCCGAGGGCGGCCGGTCTCCATGACGTTCGACGGCTCTACGCTTAGTTGCTGAACGCTGAGTACTAAAAACTTCTTCCTAAAACGGAAAAGGCTCAGTTCCGATTTGGAACTGAGCCTTTATTTATGCCGGCGATGACCTACTCTCCCACACAGTTTCCCGTGCAGTACAATCGGCCCGGCGGGGCTTAACTTCCGTGTTCGGGATGGGAACGGGTGTGACCCCCGCGGTATGATCACCGACTTCGGTTCGCGACTACTGGTCCATCCCACCAGCAGGGTGCCACTCAGCGAGTGACACGCGCGAGATTTCTCGAAGAGCTTCTAAGCTGCTGAGCTTCTAAGCTTCTAAGCCTGCTCAGCTGCGCTGAGCGAGATTCCTCACAACTGAATCGATTGGGATGCTTCCGGGCATGTAGTCCTTAAGTCTGGTGCGACAGTTTTTTCGCTCAGACTTAGTAGCTTCTGCAGCCGAAAGGCTGCTTAGAAGCTCAGGAGCTTAGCAGCTCAGAAGCTGCGACGCTCGCGCGCCGCCAATGCACTGAATAAATTTTATGGTCAAGCCGAACGGGCGATTAGTATTTGTAAGCTGAAATCGTTGCCGATCTTACACTTCAAACCTATCAAACTGGTTGTCTTCCAGTGCCCTTCATCACCCTTACGGGTTGGGAGATCTCATCTTGTGGAGTGCTTCACGCTTATATGCATTCAGCGTTTATCACAACCGAACTTGGCTACCCAGCCGTGCCATTGGCATGACAACTGGAACACCAGAGGTTCGTCCATCCCGGTCCTCTCGTACTAAGGACA
>JAFAUE010000218.1 GCA_019243475.1 Acidobacteriota bacterium
GGTGCACAGCCTGGATGGCGACGACGTTCGTCTGCCGAACCGTGATTCCCGGGTGCTTCGCGGATACACCATGCTGGGACGCCAGGTAGATGTCGTCGAAACCTCGCGCGGCTGCACCTTCGACTGCAGCTTCTGCTCGATCATCCAGATGCGCGGACGCAATTTTCACACCTACTCGTTCGAGCGCGTCTTGGCGGACATTCGCGATGCCCGAGACCATGGCGCGCGCACAATTTTTCTGGTCGATGACAACATCACGCTGAACATCCATCGCTTCGAGGAACTCTGCCGCGCCATTGTTGCTGCAGGTCTGAATGACGTCGAGTACATCATCCAGGGCATGACCTCAGCGATCGCCAATCACGGTGAGACGCTCGCGCCTCTGATGCGCAAAGCGGGATTCAAGTACGTCTTCCTCGGCATCGAAAACATTCTGGACAGCGATCTGCAATTCCTGCGCGCAGCTTCGAAGAACGTGCTGCGCGAAAACGGAAAGAAAGTCGGCAACGCAACCCTCACCGCAATCGAGCACATCCATCGCAACAAGATGTATGTCGTAGGCGGCCTGATCGTGGGCAATCCGGACGACACTCGCGAGTCGGTGGAAGCCAATCTGCGCTTCGCGCGCCGCTACATCGATTGGCCTTACATTCAGCATCCCACGCCATATCCCGGCACGCCGATGACCTCCGATTTTCGAGAACGCAATCTCATCGTCAACGACCGCGTGGAAGAGTACGACGGAACCACTGCCGTAGTGCGCTCAGAATCGCTGTCGTCGGAGGACATCGAATTTATACGCTGGCGCTCCGAACGATGGATGAAGACAGCGCACTTCCCTGTCGCTCTGTTTCGCAATCCGCGATTCGTACTGCGGCACGGATTCAAAATGCTGCGGCACACCTTCCGCGGCTGCAACTGGCGCACATTGGTCAAGCTCGAAGACGAACGCAAAGCTTTCCAGCGCTATCGTGCCATTCGCCACGCAGAGCGGGCCTATATCTGAATGGGCACGCCGGCCCCAGGCGATCTGCGCGTTCCCTATCAGGAATTGGTGGAGGCCCTGGCGCGCGTCCTGCTTGGCTTTGGCTTCACAAAAGAACGTGCGCACCTGGCCGCACGCATCTTCGCCGACGCCAGCCGCGATGGCGTCTATTCTCATGGCGTGAATCGCTTTCCCAGGTTCCTGCGCGCGCTGCGCAATCGGGTCGTCGATGCGAAGGCGGTTCCCGTTTTGGTTTCATCTGCAGGAGCATTGGAGCGCTGGGACGGCCAGAGCGGCCCGGGGATGCTCAACGCTCACAAGTGCATGCAGCGCGCGATTGAGCTTTCGCAGCTGCATGGCATCGGCTGCGTGGCCCTGAGAAACACCAATCACTGGATGCGCGGCGGCAGCTACGGCTGGCAGGCTGCGGAAGCGGGACGAATCGCCATTTGCTGGACGAACACTATGCCCAATCTTCCGCCCTGGGGCGCGGTCGATCCGCGGCTGGGAAACAATCCTCTGGTCATTGCCGTCCCCAGAAAGGAAGGACACGTCGTGTTGGACATGGCGATGTCCCAGTTCTCCTATGGCGCGATCGAATCTTACCGAAAAAAGGGAACGCAGCTTCCCGTTCCCGGGGGATTTACGTCTAATGGAGAGCTCACCACCGATCCGGGAGCGATCGAGAAATCCTATCGTCCCCTGCCAATCGGTTACTGGAAGGGTTCAGGGTTGGCGCTGATGCTTGACCTGGCTGCAAGCGCACTGGCGGGGGGAAATGCCACGTGTCAGATAGCCGCTGACCCAGAACGGGAAACGCGCGTTTCTCAAGCTTTCATAGCAATCGATCCTTCGCAGCTTGGCGGCGAAGCTGCATGCGCTGAGATCGCCGATCGCGTGATTTCCGATCTGCATGATGCGAGGACTGTAAGCGGAGAGAAAGTTCGCTATCCCGGGGAACAGGTACTGCGCACTCGGCGTACCAATCTGGAACTTGGAGTGCCTGTAGATGCAGCCATTTGGGAGGAAGTGCGCCGAGGATAGCATCAGCGGTTCATTCATCTGGACCAAGCCCGCATCTGGCGGAGAAATGTTACATTCCCGTTTCGAGACACTCTCCTCCAAGGTTAGGTTATCCACAATTTCCTGCACTTGATTCTATGTAGAAGCATGTTTAGAGTGGGTTTATGGTTCTGAAGGTTCACAAATATTTTGCAACCGCCCTCCATTTTTCTGCGTATCAACTTCTGCAACGTTAAATTCCTGCAAGTTTAGGAAACATTTCGTTCCCAACTTCGTCTGATTGATAGGCCGAAATTCATAGAAGCGAAGGTGTCTCATGGAGGATTCGTTGGAACTTAAGCTGGAAATCGTGGCTCATCATGAAATCGCAGTCATGCGTTGCATGGGCCGGCTAACCTTCGGCAAAGAGACACAGTTGTTAAAGAAGTGTGTCGACAGCGTGCTTTCGCAGTTCTCTGTCTGCGTGCTCGCGCTCGATGGAATCGCGCAGATCGACGCGCGCGGACTGGGCACGATCATCGGCTGCTTTGAACGGGCGCGCGCGCTAGGCTCTTTGTTGCTCGTAGGCGGCGCTTCGGAGCACGTGCACGACCTGCTGCGCATTACACAGCTCGATCGAATTCTCGAAGTGTATTCCTCGGAAGCGGAAGCCCTTGAAGCCTGCGCCCAGGCTGCGTGAATCAAAACAGCGGTCCAGCAGGCCCGATGTGCGAGACTATTGAATCGGTCGATCCGCATCGGGCCTGTAGCTCAACGGTCAGAGCAGGGGACTCATAATCCCTTGGTTGGGGGTTCGAATCCCTCCGGGCCCACCAGAGCTTCGCTCAGCTCAGCTATCCCACGATTCTGTGTTGTGTATGTCTGTCTTCGTTCTGAAGGCGCTGTACGTAGAACTCCGCGAGTTCCAAATCGGTCGGAGTGGTGATCTTGATGTTCATTGGGGAGCCCATCACTACGGCGACCTCGTGTCCGGAGCGCTCGAGTAACGATGCCTCATCCGTGCCAATGAATCCGTCCTCTTCGGCTTCGTCGAAGGCCCGCTTCAAAAGTGCGTAGCGGAAGCCTTGGGGAGTCTGCGCCTGCACCACACGTTCGCGAGGGATGGTTGAAGTAATAATCGCGCCCTTGGCAGTGCGGTCTACCTGCTTGATGGTGTCAACGGCCGGCAGTCCGGCGATGGCGGCGCCGGTCTCGGCCGCGCAGATGATTACATTTTCGATGATCGTGGAATCCACAAACGGGCGGACAGCGTCGTGGACCAGCACGATATCGTCATTCTGTGCCTTTACCGCGCCAAGGGCGTTCGCGACCGAACGTTGCCGGTGATCGCCCCCAACCACCACGTGTATCTTTGGCCGCAGCCGTTGTGAAGACAAGAATTCGCGCAGGCGTTCGGTTTCGCTTTCGCGAACAGCGATGTATATGTCCTGTACGCGCTCCACGGCGGCGAAACGCTCCAGCGTGTGCAACAGGATGGGCTTGCCGCCGATCTCGGCAAACTGTTTGGTGGTACCTGCGCGCGTCCCGGATTGGGCCGCCATGCGCGTTCCCAGACCCGCGGCAGGGATGATGACTGCCACTTTCATGGGAAGCGAAGTATACAAGGAACGGAGGCACCCGGCCATCTCAGGCCTGGGCTTAGAGTTCCGAGGTTCTCTAGAATGGAATACGTGCCCTCCCTACTCCAGACGGTAGCCCGATACATTTCTGATCGCTCCCTCTTGCGACCTGGAAATCGTGTTGCCGTAGCTGTCTCAGGCGGTGCGGATTCTGTGGCGCTGCTCCGCATTCTGCTGGAGCTTCGCGCGGAACTGGGCGTTGTATTGTCGGTTGCGCATCTGCATCACGGCATTCGCGGCCCTGAAGCGGACGCGGATAAGCAATTTGTCGGGGAAATGGCAAAGGCGCACGGCCTGGAACTTCATGCGGAGTATCGCGACGCATTGAGCGATGCCAGAACGGGAAAGATCAGCGTGGAGAGCGCGGGACGCCGGCTGCGCCACGAATTTTTTTCGAGTTTACTGGCTGCCAGCAAAGTTGACGTGATCGCGACCGCACATACCCTGGACGATCAGGCTGAAACCATGCTGATGAAGATTCTGCGCGGAGCGGGTACGCGGGGCATTGCGGGAATCTTCCCCGAATATAAGCTCGAGACCGGCAGGATCGTTCGCCCCCTGTTGGAAGTCCGTCGCGAGCAGCTCCGCGAATATCTGCGGGAGATTGGCCAGACCTGGCAAGAAGACTCCAGCAATGCGGACGTGCGCTATACGCGCAACCGACTCCGCGCGCGCGTAATGCCTCTACTTCGCGAGCAGGTCAATCCCGCTGTGGATTCTGTGCTCGCAAACGCCGCTGAGATCGCCCGCGCTGAAGAAGAATATTGGGACGACCAGGTAAAGCGCAGGCTTCCGCTGCTCCTCGTTCCGGGGGAACCGGCTCGAGGAGGCGGCCGAAAGCAGACCGCGGCGGCAGCTGTGTCATTAGACATTGCAAAACTCAAGCAGCACTCCCTTGCGCTACAACGTCGGCTGCTGCGCGGAGCAGGTGAGCAGCTTGGCTGCCCTCTAGATTTCGAGCACACCCAACGTATTCTCGACCTGCTGAACTCCCGTAACGAACTCGGAGCGAAAAAGCGCTCAGTCGAGATTGAATCGAGCTGGCGCGCACGGCTGCTTTTCCGCGAACTCCGCTTGGAGAGGAGCACTTGCCAAGCCGAATGCCGCGACTATCAATATGCTCTTAACCTGCCTGGTGAAGTCCGGCTGGCAGAGCTGGGAACGGTCATTCGTGCGCGTATCTCCGACGACAACGGCTTGAGTCCCAGCACGTCGTATAATCGGGCGCAATCGATCACTTTGAAGTCGCTTTCCGGCCCATTATCCGTGCGGAATTGGCGTGCGGGAGACAGATTTCAGGCCCGGCACCATAACTCAGCAAAGCGCGTGAAAGAACTGCTGTATCCCCTGCACATTGACGTGCTGGAAAGGCAGTTGTGGCCCGTGGTTGCAGCAGGAGAGCGCATTGTCTGGGTGCGCGGCCTCGAATCGCCGGAGTTGCGGATCGAGTCCGGCCAACGATTTTGTATTGAGGAGAGCAGGGAGTAAACTGCACGTTTTTCGGGAGACTGACCCCCCAGAATGCCGCCAAAACTCCTGCTCACTGCCGAACAGATTCAGCGCCGCGTGAAGGAAATGGGACAGCAGATCTCCCGCGACTATTCCGGCAAGCGGCTGATGCTGATCTGCGTACTGCAAAACGGGTTTGTCTTCGCCGCCGACTTGCTGCGCTCGATTGATATACCAGTGTTGGTGCAGTTTGTGCAGCCACAGCGAAAATCCACAGACGGCCCCTCCGCTCATGTGCAGATTCACTATGGGCCGGAATTTGATGTAAAGGGAAAAGAGGTCGTGCTGGTGGAGGGTCTGGTCCAGTCCGGGCAGACGACCGAATTTCTTATGCGCACCATCCAAAGTTGGGGCGCTGCCTCGGTGAAATTGGCCGCTCTGGTAGACAAACAAACCGCCAGAAGAGTGCCCGTACAGCCGGATTACATGGGTTTCATCCTTGAAGAAACCTATATCGTCGGCTATGGCATGGGCGACCCGGATTTCGGCCGCAACCTGCCTCATATACAGAGCGGCTTACGCTAGCGGAAGTAGTACCCTCCAGCCCGCGAGAGATAAAACCGTCCCATCTGCGCATTTTTGGCCGAATACCCGACCCGCCGAGTGCTTTTCTCCACCTTAACCCGCATCAAGGGTGTCTAATCAATTGCGGCTTCGTCCAATAGAAGTTACTTTCGATGCCTCTGCCCACCGGGAACCGTATACAATTTCGGTTGCGAGGCGGGTCGAAAGCCTTCGTCCAGCATCTAATCACGTTGGGTTGGTGCGTCGAACCATTTTGCAAGGATCTACGTACCCCCAGTAGCGGAAAGTCGTTTGAAATCAAGCTGACACGCAAAGCGAGAATGACTGACCTCCGCAAGCTAGGTGTTTGGGCGTTTCTGAGCTGTTTCGGCATTGGGTAGGTTTAGGAGCACTAAGAGTGAATTCAACAGTTAAGACCGTGGCGTTCTGGCTGGTAATACTGCTTTCCGGGGTTCTGCTCTGGCAGGTAGTGAAGGTCGGTGGGGCAGGTGCCAAAGAGCAAGAGGTCTCGTTTTCCAAGTTCCTGCAGGACGTGGATCATGGGGACGTCAATGAAGTCACCGTGGTTGGCCCCGACGTGCACGGCAAGTATAAAAGCGGCAACGCAGGCTTCCACACCGTTGTCCCGGCAAATTATCCGGACATGTACAAGGACCTTCGCGACAAGGGTGTGAACATCAACGTGAAGGACAATTCCGGGAATGGCTGGCCGACCTACCTTTTGAATCTGTCTCCGCTGATCCTATTCGCCGCGCTCTGGTTTGTGATGATCCGCCAGATGCAGACCGGCGGCAACAAGGCACTCTCGTTCGGCAAGAGCCGCGCTCGGCTGCTCTCGATGCAGCAGAAGAAAGTTACCTTCAAGGATGTTGCAGGCGTTGATGAAGCCAAGGAAGAGCTGAAGGAAATCATCGAGTTCCTGCGCGAGGCGCAGAAGTTCCAGAAGCTCGGTGGACGTATTCCCAAGGGTGTTCTCCTTGTCGGACCTCCTGGAACGGGAAAGACGTTGCTCGCTCGCGCGGTCGCCGGCGAAGCCAACGTCCCGTTCTTCTCAATCTCTGGTTCCGACTTCGTTGAGATGTTCGTGGGAGTGGGCGCAAGCCGCGTTCGTGACCTGTTCGAGCAAGGCAAGAAGAACGCTCCGTGCATCATCTTCATCGACGAAATTGACGCCGTTGGACGCCATCGCGGCGCGGGTCTTGGCGGCGGACACGACGAGCGCGAACAGACGCTCAACCAACTTCTCGTCGAGATGGACGGCTTCGAGTCAAACGAAGGTGTCATCCTAATTGCCGCAACCAACCGGCCAGACGTTCTCGATCCTGCGCTGCTGCGCCCCGGTCGCTTTGATCGCCGCGTAGTGGTGGCGCGGCCTGACGTTCGCGGACGCGAGGAGATTCTCCGCGTCCACACACGCAAGATTCCTATCGGAGATGATGTCGATCTCTCGATCCTGGCACGCGGCACACCCGGCTTCTCCGGCGCCGACCTCGCCAATATGGTGAACGAAGCTGCGCTCAACGCCGCTCGCCAGAATCGCAAGGCCGTCTATATGTACGACTTCGAACTGGCGAAGGACAAAGTCCTTATGGGCGCCGAGCGCAAGTCGATGCTGCTATCCGACGAAGAGAAGAAGGTCACTGCCTATCATGAAGCGGGTCACGCTCTTGTAGCGGCAATGCGCGCGCACGCTGATCCTCTGCACAAGGTCACGATTATCCCGCGCGGTATGGCGCTGGGCGTTACTATGCAGTTGCCGATCGACGATAAACACACGTACACGAAGGACTACCTTGAAACCAGGCTGGCCATCATGATGGGCGGGCGTGTCGCCGAAGAGATTTTTTTGAGCCAGATGACGACGGGAGCTGGCAACGACATCGAGCAGGCATCCGATCTCGCTCGCCGCATGGTGTGCGAGTTCGGCATGAGCTCGCTAGGTCCGATCACCTTCGGCAAGAAAGACGAGCAAATCTTCCT
>JAFAUE010000332.1 GCA_019243475.1 Acidobacteriota bacterium
GCCGAACTCTTCGATAGTTAGCCGGCTGCAGCCCACTCCGCAGGTACTCGTCATCCTGAGGCGATAGCAGAGTGTAAAAGGCTGCAGTGTCCACTGGGCAGGCGTGTCCTTGTCGTAGCAATCCAGGCGCGCCCCGAGCCATCCAAAGGATGAGCAATAAAACTATTGATATACACGCAACGATGCAGAAGGTTACCATCTCCGTTCCAGGAGTACATCTATTTGCTCACGCAAGCGTTCGCTATGGGAGCGGAGCGCGCAGGCCGAAAAATCACCCGACTGCACTGCGATGTGGTGTTGTGCGCGCAGTATATAGGCCGCCCAGAGCAACGCCTGGCAAAAACCTCCAACTAATAAGCTCCACACAAAGTAGTGATTTAATGTTCGCCCATAGTAGGCGCGCAGAGCCCAGCTTGCAACCTCTGTGGCGCCGTTCACTGCAAATCCGGCAGCAATCCCGACCGCGTAGTTGCCCCATGGGAGCCCCATTCCGAACACCAACACAAAAAGTGCTGCCCAAAGACCAAAAAGCACCAGCGACTCTGCGCGCTTAATAATTATGACGCCCGCAATGAGCCGATTTGCGTCCGAGCCAGGCGACACAAAAGCGATCACAGCCGCGGTTGCGAAGAGAGTACAAAGCAAGAGTCGAAATAGAGCCACTCCGCGGCCGCTTAATCCCAACCTTGGACTGAAGGCATCCCGGAAAAGTTCGAAGACCGCCAGGAATGCTAGCAAGCAGGCAGGAATTTCACTGATCCAAAAGACGTAGAAATATTCCCTGTAATGGGCGGCGTCGTTCCCGATGCTAAACAGGATAGTTGTTCGCAGCACATCGAGAACGAGATAGCTCCAGAAGACAGAGTACTGCCTGAGAATACGTCGACGCAGCATGTGAACGGCAACAAATAACTCAATCACAGCCGGGCCGAGCCAAAGAATATCCTGCAGCGTCCGATGCACCGTGTTCGCAACGATACATCGGACGTACAGGGCAAATCAAAGAACGTCCTTACAGTGAACAGTTAGGCTGGTCCGGCGGACAGATCGGTACCGGATTACTTGCGAACGAAGCAGTTGACATCGAGGCTGCAAGTAGGAGAATGGTGGCTGCAATCTGAATAAGTTTTCGCATGCGCAACTCCTTTCTGGAATTGCGCGAAAGCATCTCTCAGATATGAGCACTAACCTTGAACGGTTCGGGAACTTGCCGATTCCGGAAATCGGTACAGGCGGAGTGCGCCGTTCCCCTTTCGAGGACGTAAGGGAGAGAACACTGGGAACGCTTACCGGAGTGTGGGCAAAGCTTTCTTATCTGGCGGGATTACGGGGCGATGATGGCAGATATCATCACTGGGGATTGTCGCGAACGCACGGCGATGAGCCAAGCCAGAAGGCTTTAGCCTTGGCACATTCCGAAGTTTATTTACAAGTATTGCGCACACCAATCCGAGCGCTAGATCAAGAGTGGTGTTCCCAAGAACGAAGTGGGGAATTTATGTATGTGGAAAATCTCCAGTCGTTCTATCCTGCCGACACTTCGGGAGGATCGGCTCGTCACCTCAGCTCGCTTCTGCTGGCCGCGCGTCTGCTGAGCGCCGATCGGCAGGCTTCCACTCGTTTAAGCGCATAGCCAGACCAACCACTTGTCCCAGGACTTCCGCCTCTTCGGGATGGCGGAAAATTCTCGGCGCTACCGGCGATAGCGGATGTGGTTGAACGATGAGTTGCTTATCGTCGGAGATGTTGCACCAGGAGCAGAAGAACTCCTCGCGCGTCTCGACAAAGTAGATCGGACGCTCGTACTCAGACCGCCATCCTTCTTTAACCACGTGTGTTCGCGTCTCATCTACCTGTAGGAAGGAACCGGGCATCAGTAGCGGATACATCGTGAAGTCCTCGGTGCCGACGAAGGCATAGGTATGTTTGCCCCGCTTCAGCCCCTCAACGAACTGAAGCGGGATGAGGCCCCAGCGCTGAATCATGCGGGTAAGGTTCGTTGTCCGCCGAACATCGAGGCTCGGATCGACGGCGGTGGGAAGTGTCAGATTATCTACGTAGGGAATATTCCCAAAGCGGTGAGTTTTTGGAATTTGCGCAATGTTGCTATCGTCAGAGATACCGTCAAGCTTGACGTTATATAACGCACAAATTTTCCGGTAATCTGTGCGATAGATCGCCGCCAGACTGTAGATCCGGAAGATGCTTGGAAGTACACCTTTGGTCTCAATTTCAGAAAGTCGGCTGAAAGGAATAAAGAATTCCTGATTGGCATGGCGGCCAGCAATTTCCGAGCTGGCGGTCTCGACGTCGCGAAGGGTCAGTCCCAGGCGTTCGCGCAAGTGGCGTAGCTGTTGGCCGGCGAATATCCACATGACCGATTCAGACTTGCGATTTTAGTACGAAAGTACTGTTTGTAAAACTTGCCTGGCATTAGTTTCCGGTTTTCGTAACAGCGATCCGGCCATTCTCATTCTGAAACCCCGCCTAGTGCCGCGAATTGATCACACTGATGTACGTTCTTGCGGAATAGAGAGCTCTCGTCCAGCAATAGCCGATGCTGGGCTCAACGAAGCTTTCAGTCGATCAGCTTTTCCATAAACCGATGAGCAAGCGGTAGGACAAACGGCAAAGTACCAACGTACGCCACGACAAGGAGCGAAGTGAGAAGTCTCAGAATGGATCGTGGACAAGCGTCTTTGGAGGGGTAATCCTGAAGTTCATGCCGCAATTGCTCAATGCGAATCCTGATCGCCGATGCCTCGCTCGTACTCACAAGACCGCTCATAGCCCCGGAAAACGGAAAACGCGCAGTTTGTATTTTGGCAATTGTGATAATCGCAGAACCCAGGTCTAATGCGGAATTTCCGTCCCGAAGCGCTTCGCGGTCCGCCGCACATTCGGCTGCGCTTGCCCAAACAAGATCCAGTTCTGCCAAGTTACCGAGTATGGCGGGAACGCGAGTTGCATTGAGCAAAACACGTCGCAGATTGTCATGCGCCCGGACATGCGACATTTCATGAGCAATTGCAGCTTCAAGTTCTCCGCGGTTCAAACTCCGGCTAAGTTCGTTGCCGATAAAAATGCATTGCCGCATTATCCCCAGAACAGCGAGGGAATAAGCCGGCGCTCCAACGCTGCGGATTGGAACATCGCTTGCCCAGGGGAAAGGTGCAGCGGTGTGGGAGAGCGCTCTCTTGAAGCGAGCGGAGAGAAATAGCCCGCGTAGGCCGCGGATAGCCACGACAACCAACAGCGCAGCACCAAGCGCCGACGGCAAGAAGAGAAACTTTGGTGTGTGTTCCGATGTCTGGCGAGGCTCAAACAGCAAGAACGCAGGAATCGTTATGGCCGTACAAAGGGCGGCAAAAGTGAATGGAGAGAGTCTCAACCAGAATGAGATATTCGGATTGCGACCGAGAATATGCATACGCTGACTCTTCTTAAGAATCCAGAGGGCTAAATTTCCAGCAGCAATGCCGAAGATGAATGCAGTGGTCGCAAGAGTTAAACAGAGCACTAATCCCAGCTCAAAGTACACGCTCATTGCGGACCGCGCTTTCTCAAGCTGCGCTTCTTTGCCTTGATGAGCGCGTCGAGTTGGTCCAGCAGTTTGTGGTCCGATTCGCTGACGTAATCGACGAAACAGGAAAGCACGGCTTGCTTGCTGCTTTCAAACTCCGCAATGCCTAGCAGATGCTCTGTCAGTTGTTGGTTGTATTGTTGCTTGCTGATTTTCGCGCTGTAGTAAAAGGCTCGCTGTAAGGGACGCCGGTTCAGTAGCCCTTTTTTGTACAGGCGATCGAGCGTCGTCATGATGGTGGTGTATGCGAGTCGATCAGACAACTGCTCGTAAACTTCCCTGACGCTGACTTCCGATTGCGCCCACACTCGCTCCATCAGTTCCGATTCGAGAGCCCCGAGCTGTTCGACCGGAGCGCGCTTTTCGCCGACTTTACGCTTAAGCCACATTCTGGGCACCTCATCTTGAGCTGCAGCAGGATTGCAGTCTAGCAGGTGCCGCCGCAACTCGCCGGCGACGTATCTTCCGCCGGAACCACCTCCTCGGTGCTTAAACCTTAGTAGGCGGCTGCTGAAGGATACTGCGCTGAGCAGCCGTCAAATGAGTCAGAAACCTGCTAGGTCCTTCTTTCGGCAGAGGCTCTATTAGGTTCTCGCCTTCGAGAGGTAAACCCGCAGCTATCCAATCCTGCTTACCTTCCTCGTACTCTCGAACGCTGGCGTATCCCATTGTGATCAGCTCGCGAGTAGCCTGCTGCGCTGCCTGCCAAGTGAAGTTCAGTCCATATGTGACGATGCTTGCCTGCTTGTCGGGCAGGAGAGAAGGAGCAAGACTTGCAATCTCGTCAGCAGGGATGCTTACCGCTCCAGGCAGGTGAGCGCGTTCGTAATACTCGCGTGGCAAGACTTCCACCAAGGTCAAATTCTCGCGACCCAAAGCACGCAGCAACTCTTCGCGACTTATCGATGGCATAAGGGAACAACGTTAAGACGATTTACGGCGTCGAAAAGATTCTGACTTTTGACGCCAGAACGGCTGCATTCTCAATGGGAAATTTCTTTGCTAAAGGCTTTTCATGGCAGGTCTCGCTTGGTCGCCTCTAAAGCGTGCTTTTGGTGCAGGCTGGAGAACGGGTCCTATAATCAGGCGTCTTGATTGAACCCAGACACAATCCAATACGCAGACACTGCCGGAGCGGCGCTCTATATTGCTGCAAGCACCTATGATCGACGTCGGTTTGGTCGGGTTTGGTTTTGCCGGGCGAGTCTTTCATGCGCCCATCATTTCCGCGGTGCAGGGGCTGCGACTGAGCGGCATTGTTCAGCGCACTGGAGAAGACGCCGCAAGACTCTATCCGGAAGCTGCAGTCGTTCGCTCGTTGGACGAGCTGCTTGCAAACGAACGCATTAAGCTCATCGTGGTTGCCACTCCGAATGCTTCTCACTTTGGTCTTGCTAAGCAGTGCCTCATCGCCAGCAAACACGTGGTGGTCGACAAACCGTTCACAACCACGTATTCGGAAGCCGCTGAGTTGATTGAATTGGCGAAGAGTCGCGAACGGCTGCTGACGGTCTATCAAAACTTGCGCTTCAATGGCGACTTCCGAACGATTCGTGAGTTAGTCGAATCAAAGCGGCTAGGCCGAATTGCCCTTTACGAAGCCCACTTCGATCGATATCGCCTGCAGCTTCGTCCCGGCGCGTGGCGCGAACGTCCCGAGGCGGGCAGTGGAGTCTTCTTCGATTTGGGTGTCCATCTGATCGACCAGTCGATGCTGCTGTTCGGATGGCCGGAAGCGATCGCTGCCGACATTCGCATCGAGCGCGACGGCGCTGCCGTTGATGACACGTTCGACGTGATCCTGCAATATCCGCGGATGCGCGCTTTTCTTCGCGCCAGCATGATTGCGCTCGCTCCGGACCTCCGGTTCGTGATTCGCGGAGAGGGAGGAGCCTTCGTCAAATATGGAATCGATCCACAGGAGGAGGCGCTCAAGCACGCCGAAGTTCCCCGCGACGACACCTGGGGCCTCGAGTCGGAAGCGAAGTGGGGAACTATCTATTCGCCGGGGAATGCTGGTACGGTTTCAGAACCTGTGCCTACCCTGCCCGGCGATTACAGGCTGTTTTATGCGAACGTACGTGATGCCATTTTGGGCAAATCGGTTCCGGAAGTCACCCACTCGCAAATGCTGAACGTGATGTACGCGCTTGAACTGGCACTGGAAAGCAGTTGCAGACAACGCACGCTGCCGTGGACACATAAGTCGTAGGCACCGACATTCAGCCGGCCGCTGTGCCCGAAAACGCGCCTGCTGATAAGCTGAGACGCTATGCTCAAGCACACCGCCTGGAAAGACGTCGAACTGGAGCAGTTAAATCCATTGCTCGACCGGCAAATGATCACCGGGGACAAGATCATGTTGGCGCGCGTTCTGCTCAAGAAAGGCTGCGTTGTTCCGGAGCACAGCCACGAAAATGAGCAGGTTACTTACATTCTCGAAGGCGCTTTGAAGTTCTGGATCGACGGCAAGGAGATCGTTGTGCACGAAGGCGAAGTGCTCTGCATACCCCCGAACATGCCGCACAAGGCGGAAGCGATGGCGGACACAGTTGATCTCGACGTGTTTGTTCCTCCGCGTCAGGATTGGCTCAACAAGACCGACGGCTACCTACGAGGCCGTGCCGCGAAGAAGTAGACGAAGACCGCGGAAAACGTTCTAGGGACCGGCGAGCTTTTCTTAACTGCCCAAGATGGCACTCCTTTTCCAGCCGTCACTGAATACTCGGCAACTCGATATGGGTTCGGCGTTGGGAAACGGAGTTGAGGTTAAACAGATTCAGCGTGGAACCGATCCAGCGCTGCCACGCGGAGGCTGAGTCTGGGCTTTGATGACAGGCTTTTGCGTCTTGTGTTCACCTGGAAATTCTTCGTCCGGGTGCTGCTGAATCGCGGCCCGCATGAAGTCTTCCCAAATTGGAAGAGCTGCCAAGGCTCCCGCCTCGTTGGTGCCAAGCGATTTGCTCTCGTCGAAGCCTACCCACACGCCACAGGTGATGGACGGTGAGAAGCCGACGAACCAGGCGTCTGTAAACTCGTTCGTGGTGCCGGTCTTGCCGCCGAGGGGATGTTTCAGTCTGGCTCCAGTCGCTGCCGCAGTCCCGTGCTGCACCACTCCTTCCAGTAGCTGGGTCATGGTGCGCGCAGTGTCCACGCCGATGACATCTTTTACTTCTGGATAATCTTCTTCGAGCACATGACCTTCATAGTCGACAACCTTGCGGATAAGACGGGGAACGACACGCACTCCGTCATCAGGAAATGTGCTGTAGGCCGAGACTTGCTCCTGCAAAGTTACCTCGGCGGCGCCAAGCGCGACCGGCAAGTACGGTTCCATCCTGGAAGTAATTCCGAATTTGCGGACATAGGAAATTACCGACTGCATTCCCACCTTTGCGGCCAGTTTCACTGCGGGAATATTCCGCGACTCCGCAAGCGCGTGACGGAGGGTGATTTCGCCCTCAAATTTCTCGTCGTAATTGTGTGGCGACCATAGACCTCCCGGAGCGGGAAAGCTTACCGGGGCATCAAGGATGGTGTCGTCCGGCTTAGCGCCCTGATCGACCGCAGCGGTATACACATAAGGCTTAAAGGATGAACCAACTTGACGCAAAGCTTGAGTTGCGCGATCGAATTTGGTTTCATCGAAGTCGCGTCCACCGACTAGCGCCTTCACATCGCCTGTCGAGTTATCAATCGCCATCAGCGCGCCCTGTACTCCGGACTCCTGTTCCAGCGCGACATGAACGAGCTGGCCAGCAGAATCTGGGCGGCGCGGAGGATCTTCGAGCAGCAGCACGTAGACTAAGTCGCCGGCCTTCACTAAAGCCGCTGGATCTTTAACTTTAGTCCAAGCCAGGTCGGCCGCGGTTATGACGCCGGAAAATCTACCGAGCCGCACAATCGCCGCTCCCGGACGCACCGCAGAAACAACGCCATGCACGTAAGTTCCTGCTGCGATGGGCTGGTCCCAATCCGGGTCCGCGTAGGTGGCGAGCGTTAACCCGCGCGATTGCACATTCGGCAGATTGCCTTTCCACCCGTGGCGATGCTCATAAGCAGTTAGCCCGTCCAAGACAGCCCGATTCGCGACCTTCTGCAGGTCAAGATCGAGGGACGTATAAACCCGCAGGCCGCGTTCGTGTACCTGCTCAGCTCCGTATTTCGATTCCAGATAACGCCGCACTTCCTCGACAAAATACGGCGCAATGGAATTCGGCGCGGTCTGCAGATGCAAGCGAAGAGGAGCGGCTTTCGCGTGGGCAGCAGCTTCTGCGGTGATCTTGCCATCTTCCAGCATGGCGTTAATCACAGTGTTGCGGCGATGCATCGCGCGCTCCGCGCTCCGAATCGGCGAATAAACCGAAGGACCTTTGGGAAGACCAGCCAGCAGAGCTGCCTCTTCGAGATTAAGGTCCTTCATCTCTTTGCTGAAATAGAACTCGGCGCCGGCTTCGAATCCATACACGCCATGTCCGAGGAAAACCTGATTGGCGTACATGGTGAAGATCTGCTGCTTGGTGAATCGACGCTCGATCTGCATCGCAAGCATAATCTCCTGGATCTTGCGTCCGAAGTTCTTGTCGGCGGAAAGGAACAGGTTGCGCGAGAGCTGCATGGTGAGCGTTGATGCGCCTTGCACCCGGCCGCCAGAGCGAAAATCGCGATAGGCAGCCCCCAGGACGCGCCACACGTCGACGCCCCAATGGCGCTCGAAATCCTTGTCTTCGACGGAAATTACGGCCTCGCGCAGGAGCGGCGGGATGTCGTCGTAATTGACCAGCACTCTCCGCTGTAGCGCGAAGGACCCTATTTCCCGCCCCTGGTCGTCGTAGAGTTCCGTAATGGAGCTCGGACGATAGCTTTCCAGTTCCCCGATTTGCGGCAAGTCGGTGGAATAAACCAACAGCAGTCCTCCCATCGCGCCGCTTGCGGCCGCCAGCAGGGCAAGCAGCAGAAATCCGATGCGCCCGGCGACGCGGTGCGGTGCAGGTGCGGGTTGCTGCTCGACGGCAGTGCTGGTCTCGGAGTCCATAAACCGGCGGCTCAGAAGCGATCTGTTGAGAGCTGTTGAACCATTATCGCTTGGCATCGGCGCGAACTGCTGCTGAAAGTGAGCGTTGGAACCTACCTGTTGGCGAGCAACATCCGTCACTCGGTTCGGGACCGGGCAAATTCGCTCGCGTCGGGGGCATCCATCTCTAGAACAACCCTGGACGGGAGAGCCACCATGACCGCGAGCCGCATTGCCGTACCCTCACTAGCCTTTGTATTACTAGCTTTCGCTCCTGCCTTTGCGCAGAAGTCCCCAAATGGAACAGTCGTTACTGGAAAACATGCTGATGGTTCCACCGAAGTTCAGCCCGATTTCAAGAAAGCGCGCATAAGCGATAACGACATCATCGACGCGCAGAAAAAACTCAACGACGAGGGATACAACGCCGGAACTCCCGACGGCAAACTAGGGCCGCATACGCGCGCGGCAATCCGCAAATTTCAGCAGGACAAGAATCTGACCGTCACCGGCAAGCTCGATGAGAGCACGCTCTCGCACCTGAACGTTGCGCCGGGGAAGACCATGGCCAATGCTCCCAGCGACATTGGACGCGGAGCTAAGGCCGCCGGTCATGATTTCAAGGAAGGTCATCCTCTGGCTGCAGCCAAGGCCATCGGGAAGGGATTTGGACACGCAGGCAAGTCTGTTGCCTTGGGCACCAAGTCGGGAGTGATGGGCTCAAAAGATAAGATTGCAAATAAGTCGAAATCAAAGGACTCCAGCCAGACACCTAGATAAGGTCAAGGGCTTGTTCACCAAGCGGCTCTGAGAGCCGCTTTTTGTTTGTTCAAAGAACCAGCCGCCCGTTCTACATTCGAGTCGACGAACCCAGATGCTTGTAAAAGAAATCGATCAGGTGCTGCAGCAGAGTTTCGCCTCCGACTTCGAGGTTTAGGGGCAGGCTGTGGCCCATTCCGTCGATCAGAAACGTCTCATGGTCCAGTCCCACCTGCCGGGCGCGAGCGTCGATCTGCTCGGCGGCGCTTACGGTGATCGTCTCGTCCTCTTTGCCATGAATGATCAGCAGCGGCGGGCCCCCCTTTCGAATCCAGCTCACGCGCGGCCCCATGGTGCCCCACATGTCCGCTACCGCGCGAAAGTGCGGTGGATGGATTTCGGGGTTGTAGGCCAGGAGCATCGAGGTCACAGCGCCGGCCGACGAGCCGCCGATGAAAACGCGTGATTCGTCCACGTGATAAGTTGCGGCGCTGTGTTCCACCCACTGCGTTGCATGCTGGGCATCCGCGACTGCCGCCATCACCGCTCGGGTGTACGGGTCCAACGAGGTGCCGGGCGGATCGTCAGGAACCAGGCGATAGTTAATTGAGAAACACACATATCCTCGCGCTGCCAGCTCGCGGCAGATATTCGTCATCTCGCTCTTGTCCCCAAAAAGGAAGCCGCCACCATGGATGGCAATCATGGCTGGGCGCTTCCAGGATGAGTCCGCCGTCTCCGGCTCATAGACGTCGAGAAACAGCCCTCCCTTCGCTGCGTTTGGCTGCCGGACTTCGCCCGTCCCGTACCGCACGTTCCTCGTCACCTTGACTTTGAATTGCGGATCTTTAAACAGCGTAGCGGCGCGCAGAGGAGCCTGCGAAAGCGCGACAGAAAACACAAGGAAGAATTTCGAAATGAGCCTCATCCGGGGTTAGGACGCTTGATTCAGCGTGAACTATGATTCCACTGTAACTGAAGGTAAAGCTTGTGTCGCTCACGCCGGCGTCGGTCGCTTCAAGTCAGCACCTTTCGCGCCCATCCGTGGCAATCGATGTATTCGAAGTCGTGGTGGCGTGGGGCCTCATTGAGATTACGATCTGGACATCGGGGAAGACGCAATTGCGCTTCTTCTGGATTGCGGCCCTCTTCATCATCGGTAGCACGATTGTCCATCGCCCGAGGGTGCAGGAAATCGGGCTGGGATTGCGCGGACTGCGGTCAACGCTTTGGGTCATTCCCGCTGCCATTGCTGTCTCCGGACTAGCTGTCTTGCTTGCCTGGAAGGCAGGCACCCTGCATCCGCTCTTCGGAGCCATTGGAATTGCGGCCCACTCTTTCGCCTACGTGATATGGGCGATCTTTCAGCAGTTCATCCTGCAGTCTTATTTCTTCCTGCGCCTGGAGCGATTGATGGTCGCGCAGGCCGCGGTGTTACTCAGCGCCGGCCTGTTCTGCCTCGTGCACATTCCCAATCCGGTACTAGTCGCAGTTTGTCTCTTCGCCGGTTGGTTTGCCTGCGAGGTCTTCCGCCGCAACCGCAACATCTATGCGCTGGGGCTAGCGCACGCCATCCTGGGACTGACGATAGCTGTCACCGTGCCGGATGATGTACAGCGGCACATGCGAGTCGGCATTGGCTATTACCACTACCACGTGCGGCGGAGCAATTCGAGCGGCTAGAGCCGGATACTCTGCGCGGCGAAAACGGCACGGCTCTGCTTTGCCGCCGTCCATGTACATCTACCGGGATTGGCTGATCTGTTGTAGTCGCGGCGGCCCGCATCTCTACAAGAGTCATATTGAACTGCGAACGAGGTTCTTATTGGCAGCGATCCGGCGGCTCTCCCGGATAGTTTCTCTGCACACACGGCACAGCGCTCAAGTGTTCATAGACCTCTTCGCGGTTCCATCGCAGGTTTGGTGGATGCTACTCGTGCTCGCGGGGCCATTAAGCGCGGCGGAGAGGCGCAGGCCGTCGAATCTCTGGATCCCGATAAGATCGCGGGTTCGTACCGCGCTGACGACTTGCTCGCCATCGATGATGCGCTCACCAGACTGGCGGAAGTGGATGCCCGGCGCGCGCGCGTGGTCGAGCTGCGCGTCTTCGGCGCATTGACCATGGAGGAAACTGCGGAGATCCTCGGCCTATCTCCGCAAAGCGTCCGGCGAGATTGGGAGCTTGCGAAAGCCTGGCTGCTCGGGGAACTGTCTAGCGAAGGGAGCCGCGGTTAGCTTCTGCTTCTACCGTCTGCTACAGGCTCTGCGCGTGACAAGCTTCTATGGGTGTGGCACCCCGGAGGTCTTGCTATAACTGTTGCTTGGTGGGATAATCCCACTTATGATCGTAACTCTCGATTCAAAGCGGCGGCTGACTGTACCTGCTTCTCTGGCTCCTGCAGCGCCGGGCGAATACTTTGACGCTCTCTTCGACGCCGAAGAAGACGCTATTGTGTTTCGCCGCCTGGCAAGCAAGAGTAAGCAGGATTGGCTTGCAGTACTGCGCAGCTGTCCGGTCAGAATGGATGACATTCCTCCCCGCCGGCGCGATCCCGCTCGCCGGCGAAAGTTATGAATTGGCTTTTGGACACGGATGTGATCTGCCAACCGGGTAAGCGGCATGGCGAAGAAAAGATCATAGCCTGGCTTGAGCGCGAGCAAGATCATTGCTACACGAGCGCTGTCGTGATCGCGCAACTGGCCTACTGGGTACGAAGCAAACAGGGTCGCCAACAGCAGGCATTGCAAGGATGGCTGCTACGTCTGTTGGACTCGATGCAGGGGCGCATTCTCGGCTTCAATGTCTCAGTAGCTCACGTTTGGGCGCAACAAGAGAGAGAACTGGAAATCGCAGGTCTAAGAATGCCCGTCGAAGACAGCTACATCGCGGCCACCGCTCGTCGATACCAGATGACAATCGTTACAGGCAATGAGCAAGATTTTCGTCGCCCTGGACTAAAGGTTTTTAATCCGTTCAAAGAACTCTAAGAACAGCAGAGACGACGAAGAGAGTCCCGTTGCTCCTCCGTGCTCTCCGTGCCTCCGTGGTGAACAGCTTCTAGAAGCCCAGCTCAAATGCCGTAGGTTCTGCGGAAGGCGCGGTTTACGCGTGCGTGCAGATCGGCCACGGAGAAGGGCTTGGTGACGTAGTCATCGGTCCCGGTCAAATATCCCTCCACGCGATGCTGTTCGCTGGTGCTTGCCGTCAGCAGGATGATCGGGATGAAGGCCGTCTCCAGATTTTCCCTGACCTTGCGGCAGACTTCGAAACCGCTCATGCCCGGCATCATCAAGTCTAAAAGAATCAGATCCGGCTTGTGCGATTGCATGATCTCCAGCGCTTCAAAACCGTCTTTGGCTTCGAGTATCTCCGGCTGGAACGGCAGTTTCTGCAGAGCTTTGACGGCAATCAGACGATTTGTATCCACATCGTCCACCACCAGAATCGTATTGCTGCGTTCCCGTTTCGGTACTGCTGACTGGGGAACGAGCACAGGTGCCGACGCCGCCGGCTGCATGAATCCGACGACGGCAGGCCTCGGCTGACTGTTTGCCAGGACAAGGGTCGGTTGTTGTGCGCGTGAGTGGGATACTCCGCAGTAGGGGCAGAGCGACCACTCCATTGCCAGTTCCTGACGGCAGGACGAGCATGTCCGTTTCAGTTCGGTGCAGCAGTAAGGACAGCGCACGAACGACGACGACACTGCCTCCGAGCACTTCGGGCACTTCCCACCCAAATCTGCCGTTTGCTCCACTTCGATTACCCGGGCAACTTCCTCGCAGGTCGTCAGGCCGTCTTTAATGTGCTCGATGGCCTGATCGAGCAGCGGACTCATGCCTTCGGAGATCGCTGCCTGGCGAATTTCACTTTCGGCCGCGCGCCGGAGAATCAGCTGTTTGATTGTCTGCGTCACGGGCAGCAGTTCGTAGATGGCATAGCGTCCTTCGTAGCCGGTATAAGCGCAGGAGGCGCAGCCTTTGCCCCGCACCAGCGGTATGTCATGAAACTGCAGACCGAAGCGCAGCAGAAGCTCAGTACTTGGCTTGTAGCTCTCTTTGCATGAGTTGCAGATGCGGCGCAGCAGCCGCTGAGCGACGAGCATGTTCACTGCCCCGGCAATCAAGTACGGTTCGGCGCCGAGGTCCTGCAAGCGGCTGATGGTTGCGCTGGTGCTGTTGGCGTGCAACGTGGTCATCACCAGGTGGCCGGTCTGTGCCGCCTGCATGGCGATGGCCTGGGTTTCGCGATCGCGAATTTCGCCGAGCAGGATCACGTCCGGATCCTGACGCAGCAAGGAGCGCATGCAGCTGGCGAAGGTCATTCCCGTAATCTCATTCACCTGCACCTGGTTCAATCCGGCGAGCTGAATTTCGATGGGATCTTCAATGGTTACGATGTTGATGGAAGGCGACACCTTCTCGTGCAGCACCGAGTACAGCGTCGTCGTCTTCCCGCTTCCCGTGGGACCGGTTACGACGATCATCCCCTGCGGTTGCCCCGCGGCCCGTTGCAGCATCTCCAGGTCTTTTGCGCGCAGGCCCAGGTTCTGTGTTCGCGGCAGTTTCTGGCTCGTACCCAGAACGCGCAGCACTGTCTTTTCGCCGAAATGCGTAGGCAGGGTGGAAATGCGCAGGTCGATATCCCGGTCGTCCAGCAGCAGCTTGATGCGTCCATCCTGGGCGCGGCGATGCTCGGTGATGTTGAGTTTCGCCATGATCTTGATGCGCGAAGTGATGGGGTCCTGGAGCCATTTTGGGAATGTGGTGAAGCTCTCGAGAACTCCACCCACGCGAATGCGCACTTTCAAGTCGTAGAGAGACGGTTCCAGGTGAACGTCGCTGGCGCCCTTTTGAATGGCGTGCTGCAGGATCAGATTTACCAGCTTAATGGCCGGCGCTTCTTTGCTGTCGTCGCCCGCCGACTGCTGGTTCGAGGTCTCTTCCAATACCTTGATTTGCGGCGTATCTGCGATATTTCGCAGCAGGTCGTTCAGCAGATTTTCCGGCGCGTAGTATCGCTCGATCGCGTCCTGGACCTCAGTTTTAGTCGCGACCAGCGGCGAGATCTTGCAGCCGGTAGAGAATTCCAACTCGCTGACAGCGTTGAAGTCCGTGGCATTCGCCATCGCCAGTACCAGGATGGGACGCCCGGCTTTCGGCTCGGAAGCGTCCGGCTGCTCCAGCTTTATGGGAACCGACAGGTACTTTCGCGCGCTCGCTTCGGGGACGTACTTCAACGCTTCCGGATCGAGGGTGAGCGCCGCCAGCTTGACCAGCGGAACGCGCAGCCGTCGTGAGAGCGCCTCGGCGGCTTCCTCTTCTTCGCGCAGTTGCGCCTGGCGTTGCTGGGCATCAGTTAGAGATGCGACGAGTCCTGCGTTTTCCAGCGCAATGGCTGGGGTTTCAGGACCGTCGGATGCGAAAGTGAAAGTGTGGTTCATGATTAACTCACTGCGCCCACCGCTACTGCAGTCGGCTCTGTTAACTGGCTGCGTGTGCCGCGTGCTCCTCAGGCGCCCCCTCGAGCAGCGCTGCGGTTAGGGCGTCGAGTTCCTCTTCCATTTTTCCCGCAAGCGCTGCTGCGCCCGCGAGGTTCCCGCTTTCACCCATCGCTTCGAGACAAGCGGCGGAATCGAGTCCAATCTTGGGCGCGAAGCTGCTCATCGCTCCTTTGAGCGAATGCGCCGCGCGCCTGAGCGAAGCGCAGTCGCCTGCCGCAATCGCAGAGGAAATCTGGGCGCGCAAGTCAGCCTGCTCGGCAGCAAATAAACGCGTCAACTCGCGCAGAAATTTTTCGTCGCCGCCGAGGTTGTTGCGCAGTACATCGAGGTCAAGCAGCGACGGCGCTTTCTGCTTCTTCGCCGGCGCAACTACCTGCTGCAGCACTGCGAGCAATTCCGGCGCCTGTACCGGCTTGGAAACGTACGCGTCCATCCCCGCCCCGAGGCAGCGGTCGCGATCGCCGCTCATGGCATGCGCTGTGAGCGCGACGATCGGTGTGCGCTTTCCACTTGACTGTTCCCGCACGCGGATTGTCTCGGTCGCTTTGAATCCGTCCATGCCGGGCATTTGCACGTCCATAAAGATGACGTCGAACTGCTGTGCGTCAGTGGCATGAACGGCCTCGAGTCCGGTGTTTGCCAGCGTGACCCGGTGACCATGTTTCTCCAGCAATTTGATTGCGAGCTTCTGATTGATGAGGTTGTCTTCCGCCAGCAGAATCGAAAGCGACCGCCCGCCTGTACTTACGGTTTGTTTGCTGCTTTCGAACACGGGGGTAGTTTTCACCGCACTCAAGCTGTGTTGAATGGCCTGAAGCAGGTCGGCTTGGCGCACCGGCTTTACCAGGTAACGGCTGATTCCCAGCTCGCGGCATCGCGCGCTGTCGCCGCGCTGCATATCGGAGGTAAGCATCAGGATCGGCGGCTGCGCAGACTGGCCGCCGTGCTTCATTCGCAATGCCAGCTCGAAGCCATCGACGTCCGGCATGTGAGCGTCGGTGAGGACAAGATCGTACGGAGTGCCGGCTTTCGCTGCGGCATGCAGTTTTTCCAGTGCTTCTCTGCCGCCCTCAGCGGAGTCTGACGACATCTTCCACGAAGCGACCATTTCCTGGAGGATGCGGCGGTTCGCTGCATTGTCATCGACGACCAGCACTCGACGGCCACCGACCTCCGTCGCTTGTTCACGAATTTCTTTTTCCGGTGCAGCCACAGCAGGCAGCTCGGCGGTGAAATGAAAGGTGCTGCCCTGCCCGGCTTCGCTTTCCAGCCAGAGCTTTCCTTTCATCATCTTCACCAGAGCCGCGCAGATGGCGAGACCAAGGCCAGTGCCGCCGTGCTCGCGAGAGATCGAGGTATCTCCCTGGGCGAATGCTTCAAAAATGAGCGCCTGTTTTTCTTTGGGAATTCCCGTCCCGGTATCGCTGACGGCAAAGTGGATGGCATCGCCGCAGGCGGCCGATTCCACGTGCACGATCACTTCGCCCTGTCGAGTGAACTTGATAGCGTTGCCGACAAGGTTAATCAACACCTGGCGCAGCCGGCCGGCGTCTCCCAGCACACGATCCGGAATCCCCGGCGCGATGCGGCAGGCAAGTTCCAGACCCTTGCCGTGAGCATTGAGGGCGACTGCTTTTACCGCGTCTTCGACCGATGCGCGCAGGTCGAACTCGGCAGAATCGAACTCCAGCTTGCGCGCCTCGATCTTGGAAAAATCGAGAACGTCGTTCACGACTGCCAGCAGAGCTTGCGACGACTGGTCGATCGCCACCAGAAATTCGCGTTGCTCGGCGTCGAGATTGGTGTCGAGGGCTAGCTGAGTCATGCCGATGATTCCGTTGAGCGGCGTGCGAATCTCATGGCTCATGTTGGCCAGGAACTCGCTCTTCGCGCGAGTAGCCGCCTCGGCTGCTTCCTTGGCACGCAGAATTTCGCTTTGTGCCAGCTTGCTTGAAGTGATGTCGGTCATGGCGCCGATCATCCTGGAGGGCATTCCTTGCGAGTCCCGCAGAATGTAGGCGCGGTCGAGCATGCTGGCATAAGTGCCATCGGCGCGGCGAAGGCGATACTCGTCGGTCCAGAACTCGCAGCCGGTGGAGATGGCTTTTTGGATTCCGTGCTGGACGCGCTCAGCGTCGTCAGGGTGAATGCGGCTCAAACATGCATGCGCCGGAAGCGCAGCGCCGGTATCGCGTCCGAACTGTTTGTGCGCATCGCCGCTGGTGCGGAGGATATTTGTAGTCAGGTCCCACTCCCAGATTGCACCGTCGGTGGCGCGTGCCGCCACATCGAAGCGCTCGACTTCTAGGCGCAGGCGCTGCTCCGCCTGCTCGCGCTCGCCGATTTCCGCCTGGAGTCTTTGGTTTGATTGCTGAAGGTTCAATCCAAGGTGGCGAATGCGGCGGGCAAATCCACCGATGAGCAGAGCGGCAAATCCGATGATGATGGCGTGCGACTGCCAGTGAGAAAGCTGGGAGTCCCAGTGCGACTTGGCCAGTTCCAAGGCAGTGAATACGCCGGCTCCGCCCAGATAGGGGAGGAGTTCGTCGCGCCAGCTTGGGCGTCCCGCGTTGTTGAGGAACCACTTCTCAAATCGATTCACAGTTGCACCGGTGTCTTTCGTTTGAAGAAGTTAGCGAAACTCAGCCAGTTATCCGCTCGATTGTCTGCTCCAGCCGTTGCTGCAGCAATGTGCCCTTTTGGGGCACAACCACGCGGGCCAGTAGGCCCTCGTTCCGGCGGAAAAGAAGAACTTCAGACTCTCCGTTCGAGTCGTTGGCAATTGCGGTGATTTCTCCCACTCTCAGGACCTGCATTTAGAACCCTCGGCTCACGCTGTTGCACACAGCGGCACGGTAGGGAATGCACGGAGAGGGCCAGCCAGGAAATGAAGGAAAAGGTCAATACCTGCAACACGGACGCGCTGCAGACGCCAAAAACGACTGTACAGAAATTGGACAGTCTGTACGGGTTTCAGCCAGTGGCAGCAAGCGGATTCGTTGCGGAAAAGCTGACTCTACAGTTAGGGCCGGAATTCCCTGCGGATTTCCCTGGTCTGCTCTTGGAGCAACGTGAGAAGAGCGAGTGGCAGCCTGCAAGACTCAGCAGCGACAAGGACTTAAATCGAAATTCCCTGCGAATTCCCTGCTAATTCCCTGGTGGTCCGCGGAAACCCGCTGTTTATGCGGATCGCAGAAAGGAATTTTTTTTTGCGGGAAAAAATTCCCTGCTAAATTCCCTGCGCAGGGAATTTGGTCCAAATGAACTTGGGTTGCTGGTGGGTGCACGGCTTCCCTCTCATGCAGGTCATTCCGCCATGCTGGATGGTGGGGATCGCGCGGCTCACTGTCCGACGCTGGGGGCGGGCTTAGCGCTCGCGACTTTTACGCCGCTGAGTCCCTGGGCGTAGCGGGAGACGCCGCGGTACAGCGATTCGGCGACGCGCTGACGGTATTCCGGCGTCCGCAGCTTGCGTTCGTCCGTCGGGTTGCTGACAAACGAGACCTCCGCCAGGATCGACGGCATATTGGCGCCGATGAGCACGATGAATGGCGCTTTCTTAACACCGCGATCTTTTACGCCGGGGTTCTTCGAGGACTCTCCGGTGTAAAGCGCCTTCTGGACCGTGGCGGCAAACTCGCGCGACTCTTCAATTTTTTCTTTCAGTGCGATCTTCTTCACGAGATCCTGCAGCTCGTGGACTGACGTGTCGGAAACAGCGTTCTCACGGGCGGCAACCTCCAAAGCATCGGCCGAGCGGGTGAAATTGAGGTAATAAGTCTCCACCCCGCGGGCCGAGGGATCGTGACTGGAATTTGCGTGAATCGAGATAAACAAATCAGCCTGGTTCTGATTTGCGATGGCCGTCCGCGTTTCCAGTGGAATGAAAGTATCGTCGTGGCGCGTGTACACGACTTCCGCTCCGAGCTTCTGCTCAAGCAGCTTGCCAAGCCTCAGTGCAACGTCGAGAACCAGATCTTTTTCCAGCAAACCATTCGGACCGATGGTGCCTGTGTCGTGACCGCCGTGCCCGGCGTCCACGACAATGCGCCCCACTTTCAGCCCCAGAGCGCGAATAAGCGACAGATCGCCGTCCGCAGTTGGAGCGGCTTCATGCGAGATGGAAGCCGTATTCACTGGCGAATTTTTCGCGTGTCTGCCGGAGGTCTTGCTCGTCGCCGGAGACGCGCCTTCCAAAACGGCGTCTGACTTAGGAAGTTCGCGGCGCGCCACGTTCTGCACTACCGGACCACTGGTTGGCTTAGCAGTCGCCTTCACTTCCTGCGGGTTGTCGCTGATCGCAGCGATTTCTGCCGCTTCAACTTCCCGCGTCTGCAGAGGCACCTCTGCCCGGGGAGGCAGGGATAGAGTTTTCGACGAAGGTGCAATTCCGTCTGAAGGCGCACTGGCCGGTGCGGAAGCGGCCGCGACGTTCGCTGGGGACCTGCGGCCAACGTTCTTTCCAACTTCCTGTGGCCGAACCGCAGCATTCGATTCGCTGTGCTGATCCTCTCGCGAAGAAATTGCCGATGCGGTCTCTGTCGTTACGGCCGACTTGCGTCCATGAACGTCGATGATCAGACGATAGGGGTTGGGCAATAGAAATGCCGAGTAGTCGGCAAGACTGTCGAGTTCGAGCACAATCCGCGCAACGTTGGGCTTGTATTGCGCGACGCGAACTTTCTTGAGCAGTCCATCTTCGACGTCGTAGCTCTTGCCAATGAGCCCGGAAGTCAAGTGGCTATCGTGCAAGTCGAAAAAAATCCGATCAGGCGAGGGTACGCGTCCGGCCTCGTATTTCACTTCGTCGCCGAGATCGATGGCGATGCGGGTGTAGTCCGGCGTGGACCAATAGCGGACGCTGCTAATGCGGGCAAGCCCCTTGTGCTTCTCAGACATGCTTGCACTCGCTTGCATGACTTCCGGCTCTACCGACTCTGCGTGAGATTTCGCCTGTCTGCTCTTTGCCGGCGGCTCTTCCTGTTCTTTGGCCTGACGTTCCATATTGCGCAGCGCGGCCTTGGCATCGGCGGCGAGCGGATGGCCGGGATATCGCTTCAGAAAGTCTTCATAAGCCTGGCGTGCCGAGTCGTCGTCGCCAAGGTCTTCTCGATAAATTTCCGCAGAGTTCAGCAGCGCGCGAAAGCGATATTTGCTGCCGGGATACTCGCGGCATAGAAACTCATATTGCCCGATGGCGGACTTGAAGCCCTTCTCGTCGTTGTCGAGCCGGGCTTGATCGGCCAGAAGTTCGCCGACCGCAAGCGCGCTGGCATCGGCGCGCGTCGAAGTCGGG
>JAFAUE010000336.1 GCA_019243475.1 Acidobacteriota bacterium
ATCTCCAATTCGCTGGACTCAAAGTTCCTCTGGTCCCGCGACAAATTCCATCGTGATCGATCCCAACCAGCGGCAGCAGCCCGTTTTGGGATTCGGCGGCGCGCTCACCGACGCCGCCTGCTACGTAATCAGCCAGCTTCCAGACGCCGCGCGCGGTGAGCTCATGCATGAGCTGTTCAGTCCGCAGGAGATGGCGTTTAACGTTTGCCGCATCTGCGTCGGTTCCAGCGACTACTCGCGAAACGTCTTCAGCTACGACGAAGGGGAGCCCGATCCGGAACTCGCACGTTTTTCCATCGCTCACGATCATGAGTACATCGTGCCTACGCTTCGGGCGGCGCGTGCCGCAAATCCTGAGCTATTTCTGTTTGCATCGCCGTGGAGCCCGCCCGGCTGGATGAAGGACAACAACTCCATGCTCGGCGGCACCATTCATCGGCGGTATTTGAAGACGTATGCCAATTACATCGTCAAGTTCCTGCAGGCGTACCGCGATGAAGGCGTACAGGTGAATGCCGTCACGCCGCAGAACGAAGTCGATACCGACCAGGACAGCCGCATGCCTGCGTGCCTTTTCCCTCAGGAAGCGGAAGTGCAGTATGTGGGCGAGATGCTCGGGCCGGCGATTGCGCAGGCGTCATTGCCGGCAAAGATTTGGCTCATCGATCACAACTACAACCTCTGGGGACGCGCAATCTGCGAGTTGGACGATCCGGCGGTCAGCCGCGTGACCAAGGCCATCGCCTGGCATGGATATTTAGGCGAACCGGAGATGGTGCGCAAGGTCCTGGCCGCGCATCCAGACGCGGAGATGTACTGGACCGAGGGCGGTCCCGACGTCACCGAGCCGAAGTACCTCACCAACTGGTCAGACTGGAGTCGAAAGTTTACCGGCATCCTTCGCAACCAGATGCGCTCGATCACCGCCTGGAATGTTGCTCTCGATGAGCGGGGCAAACCCAACATCGGTCCATTTTCCTGCGGAGGAGTCGTGACCATCCATTCGCAATCGCACGAGATCGCGCGCAGCGGCCAATATTGGGCATTCGCGCATTACTCGCGGCATATCCGTCGAAATGCTGTGGTAGTCGGCTCGGAAGGGAAGTTGTCCGGGGTAGAACACGTGGCGTCAGTAAATAGCGATGGGACTTACGTTGCTGTTCTCACCAACGCGTCGGCATCGACGCAGCAAGTGCAGCTTCGCTTCAGGAACTACTCTGTCGCGCACGAACTGCCGGCGGATTCGGTGGTGACCTTGCGCTGGTCAACCTAGAGCTACGCGGCCGGCATTGACGGCCATTCTCCCTCAGGAATCCAAAGTGCACACACCGGATGCACTGCGCGAGGCGCGTTCGCTGCGCCGCTCATGCTAACCTCCACCCTAGACCACTGTGCCTGGATTCGAAAAAGCGCCGGCTGAGGTTCAGGAGATCCTGGGCAAGCCGATCCGTGAGCTTGGGCTAAAGCTCGAGGGCTCCCCTCTGGAGCGCTTCGTGCAGCAGCTCTACCGCGAGCTTGAGGCGAAAGGCCTGAAAAAATTCCGGCCGCTCTGCTATCTGACCGACGAGTGGGGGTGTCCTTCGGGCGAACCGGTGATTGGCATACCGTTCTATCTTGCCGATCCCAAATTGGCACGCCTGGAAAAGGAGATGAACGACCTCGAAGACTCGCGGCAGATCATGATGTATCTGCGCCACGAGGCCGGACACGCCATCAACTACGCCTACGCGCTTTTCAAGACCCCCGAGTGGAAAGAACTTTTTGGACCATTTCGGCGGCCGTATCGCGACCAATATCGTCCAGTGCCTTTCTCTCGCAACTTTGTCCGCCACATGGAAGGCTGGTACGCGCAAAAGCATCCCGACGAGGACTTCGCCGAGACCTTCGCGGTGTGGCTGACGCCGCGCTCTCGCTGGCGCGAGCGATATAAAAACTGGCCGGCGATGCAGAAGCTGCGCTATGTCGATCGCATGGCGCGCAAGCTTGGGGACGCCGATCCGGTACGCGCGCAGGGCGACACGGACATTACGGTCGAAGAGATGGATGCGACAGTCGCCGAGTTTTACGAGCGCGCGATGAACGAGCAGCCATCGCCAGGAGATCTCGCCCTCGACACCGATCTCGAGGACATCTTCAATGTATCGCCGCGCAAGAGAAAAGGTGTGCGTCCGGCAGCCGAGCTGCTGCGCGAGAATCGTCAATCGCTGGTGCAGAAGCTTACGTATTGGAGCGGGGTACAAAGACCGCTGATCAGGAAACTGGTGGAGTCGATCGAAAACCGCGTCGGGGAACTGCAGCTCAAGGCCGAGACGGCGAGAGAGAAAGAGTACCTGACTGAGATCACCGTGTACGCCACGGCGCTCGCCATGAACTATGTGGCGCGTGGAAAGTTTGTTCCGGAGGCGAAACCAGGAGTAGGAACGAAGAGGTTACAGGTGACAGGGAAGAACAGGTTTCAGGTTACAGGGGACAGGGAACAGGGCAAAGGCGTCGCCGCGGCGGAAAGCGCGCCGAAAAAGCGGGCGGAATCAGACACAACAAACCAAGACGTCAAAGACAATGCCGGGAACGCGGTTTGACAACCTGTTCCCTGTGACCTGTCCCTGTAACCTGATTTTTCTATGGCTGAGAAGTTAAAAATCGCAATTCTCTACGACACCTGGGGTGAGGACGAGACTGAGCCTCAGCCGGAACCGAAGCGCAAGTCACGCAAGCGAACCCGGCGTCGTCGCGAGAAGCACGACCGGGAGGAGATCTTCGAAGCTCTGGAGAAGCTCGGTCATGAGCCCAGCTATCTGGTTCTCGATGGCACTGACAAGACTCTCTCCACGCTGGCGAAGAGCGACGCCGATTTGCTCTTCAACCTGACCGAGTCTTATGCCGGAGACGACACCAAGGAGATGCACGTCGCGGCTTATCTTGATCTGCTTGGCCGCGTTTATACCGGCGCAGGACCCCAGGCGCTGTATCTTGCGCAGGACAAGTCGCTGGCGAAAAAGTTGTTCAAATTTCACAACATCCAGTCTCCCTACTTTGCGACCTGTTACCGCGGGCGGCTCGATCATGCCGAGGACGTGAAATTTCCTTTGATCGTGAAGCCCACATCGGAGGACGGCTCCATCGGCATTGACCAGTTCTCCGTGGTTTCTTCCGTAAAAGAATTGATGGAACGAATTCATTACATTCAGGAAGAGTTCGATTCGCCGGCCTTGATCGAGGAATACATCGAAGGGCGCGAGATCTATGCTGCGGTTTTGGGAAACGATCATCCTGAGGCCCTGCCGCTGATTGAGCTCGACCTCTCCAAGCTGCCGGAAGGCATGGCCAAAGTCGCAGGCACGGAAGTGAAGTGGGAGAAGGACACCGAAGCCTACAAAGTCACCAAGTCGGCTCCTGCGGAAGACCTGGATGAAGAGGTCACCAGCTTGCTTTCGAAGACCGCGCTTGAGACCTATCGTGCTTTGCAATTGCGCGATTATGGGCGAATCGACATGCGTCTTACGGCAAAGGGCGAAGTTTATGTGATCGAAGCCAATCCCAATCCGTGGCTATCCAGCAACTCGGAATTCTTTATGGCTGCAAAGAAATCGGGATTGTCCTATACCGAGATGGTGGAGAAGATCGTCGAGCTCGCCCGCAACGATCGCCGCCATCGCGATCGTCTGCGCGACAACTAGAGACGTCGGCTCCAAACCCTTTCACTCGCAGGTTTCTGCCGCCGATGCAGCTGCCCAACCGTGGGTTTGCTCAACCTGCTGCGCGCCCAATTTTATTTTGTGACTAAAAAGGGACAGAGTCGCGCCACGTCAGCAACCCTCCTGAGAGCTGCTGCTTCCAATTTCAAAAAGGGAATTGCGCCGTGTCCAAAACAGGTGTCTTCAGGTCCACAGTTTGCTTCGCAGCCTCCGCCGTCCTCGTGGTCATCTTCTCTGGATGTGCCGGCTTAGATCGCACCGGCACGACTGCTCCTGCGCCGACCACGCCAACCACCACGCCTACTCCGAGCGTGCCCACGCCTCCACCAGGCGGTCCTGGAAATATCACCGCCATTAATCACATCATTTTCATGTTTCAGGAGAATCGTTCGTTCGATCATTACTTCGCACACCTGAATACCTACAGACACGCGAACGGGTGGGGTGGAACGAATGACGTGGATACACTCGACGCGCTCAGTTCGCCGGCATCGAATCCGGCGGATGATTCCGCGCCTCTTAGCTGGACGAGCAGCAATGCGACCTCGGTGACCATCAATGGAGCGGCAGCCAGCGGCCTCAGCGGCAACATGAAGGTAATGCCGGGAACAGCCGCGCTCTACACCGCGGTGGCGACTTCATCGACCGGTCTTACGGCGCAGGCATCCGTCGTAGTCGGCACGACCCCCGACAGCGGCTCGCGGATCGTCGTTGGAGCAAGCCCGATGAACGTCGTGCCGGGTGGAACATCCATGCTGACATGGGCCACCACGGACGGCTCCAGCGTGAATATCAATCCGCCGCCCGATCCCCTGCACACCCAAGCCTATGGTCCGAACGCGAGCGCGACGGTGAAGGCTCCTTCAACTCCAGGCACTGTGACCTACACGCTCACATCGAGCAGCGGACTGAGCACGTCAATCGCGTTGACCGTAGCTCCCACCGCAGCGGGTGCGCCGACGATCACGATCACGCACAACAATCAGGGACACGTAAGCGTCGGCAGCGCGGCAACGATCACGTCGTTCAAGCTCAATGACCAATGCGTGGAGGACTTTAGTCCAGACTGGCTGGAGAGCCACGGCGCCTATAACCGCGATCAGCCCGCGTCCAGCACGTGGCTGGGAAACGGCTTTGTGCACATCACCGCGGGATTTTCCCAGTTCGCCAATTCCCAAAACGATCATCATCACTACTTCGACGTTCAGGGCTCCCGCAACATGGGGTATTACGACGAGACCATGCTGCCGTTTTATTACTTCCTGGCTTCCCAATTTGCAACTTCGGATCGCTGGTTCTCGCCTATTCCGTCGAACTCGGCGCCGAATCGTTTTGCTGAACTAGCGGCTACGACCGCCGGGTATGTCCACGCGCCTCCTCAGCTCGACATAAAGAACATTTTCCAGCTCCTGGACAATGCCGGTGTCTCATGGAAGGTTTACTACTCCGACGTGTCGCCTTCGACCGGAGTGCCGCTTACCACGCTGACAAACTTTGTTTGGGGCTCACAGCATGCAGACGCCAAACATCTGGCTCCAGTGGACTGCACCAACACCTTTACACCTTGTTCTGCCGGACAGACGGACTACCTTACCGATCTGAAGAGCGGGAGTTTCCCCAGCGTCGTTCTGATCGAGCCGGGGTTCGATAGCGGACGCGACGAGCATCCGGGAAATCCGGTGCAAGTTGGCGCGGTGTATGACGAAAAGCTCATGCAGGCTTTCATGAGCAGTCCGGTTTGGAAAGACGGAGTCTTCTTCCTGACTTATGACGAGGCAGGTGGCTTTTACGATCACGTGCAGCCCATGACCGCGGTGCAGCCCGACGGCATTCCGCCGAGTCCCGATCGTGGCCTCCTGCCCAAGGACCCTCAGGGAGATTTCACGCGAACCGGCTTCCGTCTGCCGTTGATGGTGGTTTCGCCGTACACGAAGCCGCACTTCGTCTCGCACCAGCCATCCGACAACACCGCAATCCTGAAGTTCATTGAGGAGCGCTTCAATCTGCCGAACTTGACCAAGCGCGATGCGGCGCAGCCGGATATGGACTTCTTCGACTTCAAGAATGCAGCCTGGGCGACTCCGCCGACGTTACCTGCGCAACCCGGGGATGCCAATTGCGCTGCCTACGCAAAGAACCCATAGCAGCTTCCGGCTTCCGGCTACCAGCTATTCTTCCGTCCTTGTCATCCTGAGGACGAACGACCAAGCGTTAGCGCGGGAGAGAGGACGAAGGATCCCTCGGAATGCATTAGACGTGCATTCCGGTTGTGAATCTCACACCAAAAAAGCTTCCGGCTACCGGTAGGTCGTAAAACAATTCGCAAGAGTGGACACGGGCGTTAGAGATGCAAGCCACATCGATTTGCATCTCTGACGCCCTTCTTCCGTTCTACCGGCGCAGTTAACGCTTTCCGGTCCTTCGCGCTCACCTCTCGGGAATGAATAGGCTGTTCACTTCCGAACACCTTCTCGCTGTTTCGCTCTTTTGCTCAGTCCCGGCCAATTCAAATCTGTTGTCTCCTAAGCACTTTGTTTTCTGACTCATTGGCCGACGAAGTGCTGAAAATATAGCTTCGGAGACCGAGCTGATGATCTTTCAGGACCTTCGTTACTCGTTGCGCCGTCTGCGTAACTCCCCAGGTTTTACTGCCACGGCTGTACTCACGCTGGCGCTGGGCATGGG
>JAFAUE010000434.1 GCA_019243475.1 Acidobacteriota bacterium
CTGACATCCCGCTTCTCCTGGGTTACGCTGTTCGCATGGCACATCAGCACGCAGACGTTCTGCACGTGGAACGGCATTTTGCCTCGGGCGATCTGGTTCGCGACGTTGTCATCGGCATGTCAGACGGTCTGACGGTGCCCTTCGCGTTAGCGGCAGGCCTCACCGGCGCTGTAAGCATGACGAAGCTTATTGTGCTGGCGGGACTGGCAGAGATCGCAGCCGGTTCCATCGCCATGGGACTCGGCGGCTACCTCGCCGCCAAAGGCGACGCCCAACATTACGACAGCGAACGCAAACGTGAGGAGCGCGAGATCGTCGAACGCGTGCACGACGAAGAGCAGGAGATCTACGACATCTTTCACACGTACGGCGTCAGCGAAGAGGAGAGCACTCCAGTCCTCAACGCTCTCAAGCGCAATCCGACTGCCTGGGTCGATTTCATGATGCGTTTCGAATTGGGACTGGAAAGGCCGGAGCCCGAGCGAGCGCGCAACAGCGCGGGAACGATTGCCGCCTCCTACATCGTCGGCGGATTCATTCCACTAGCCCCTTACATGGCCATGCATGACGCATATTCTGCGCTGACCTGGTCGGTGATTATCACGATCATGGCTCTGGCAGTCTTCGGTTTCATTAAGGGAAGGGTCGCGGGCATATCGCCCGTCCGCAGCGCCCTGCAGACGACGTTCACAGGCGGGCTCGCCGCGGCCGCAGCTTTTGCATTGGCAAGGCTTTTTTCGGTAAAGTAGAGGCTCCTGCGACACACGGCGATGTTTACGACATTCCATCCCAAGCCGTTCGATAGCGACCGCAGCTCACTGCTGCGGTAACCGCCCCCCTATTTTTTAGTTCCCATTAATTTCAGCAATTTGCGTTCTGCCTCGGCCAAGCGCAAGAGACCAAGAGAGCCCACATGATCGCCAAACTCATCACTGAATTCCGGCAGGAAGCGCGCAGTGTGTTCACCCTCGCGTGGCCGCTGGTGCTGGCGGAGATCGGTTGGATGGCGATGGCGATCGTGGACACGATCATGGTCGGCCGCATGCCCAACAGCGCGGAGGCGATCGGCGGCGTCGCTCTCGGCGGGGTGATCTTCTACACCGCGGCGATCTTTGGCGGAAGCCTGCTGTTCTCGCTCGATGCAAAGGTCTCTCAGTCGTTCGGGGCCGGCGATCTGGAGGATGCGAACCATTCGCTGCTGAATGCCTTATATATCGCGCTGCCGCTTGCTCCAGCACTAATGCTGATTATCTGGCAGGTCGGGAAGCTTCTTCCTGGATTGGGAATCAATCCAGGTGTTCTAACTCAGACGATTCCGTTTCTGCGCGCCATGAACTGGAGCACGGCGCCGCTCCTGCTCTATTTCGCCTTTCGCCGGTATCTGCAGGCAGTCGATCTGGTGAGACCCGTGACGTTCGCGCTGATCTCGGCAAACATTGTCAATCTGGTTGGCGACTGGGCACTGATTTACGGGCACCTTGGCGCGCGAGCCTTTGGCGTGGCCGGCTCGGGATGGTCAACTTGTATCTCTCGCATTTACATGGCGGGTCTGTTGTTCGCAGTCGTTCTATGGCAGCACAGGAAGCAGAGGATTCCACTTTTTCAGAGACCGTACGCCCCGGACTTCCGCCGCATTGGCGAGCTCCTAAGCATCGGCCTGCCTGCTGCTGTTCAGATTCTGTTTGAGATTGGCGTGTTTGCAACCGTCACGGCCCTGATTGCGAAGCTCGATGCTGTTTCAGTTGCCGCGCACCAGATTGCGCTCAACTGCGCCAGCTTTACGTATATGGTGCCGCTGGGAATCAGCTCGGCTGCCGCCGTGCGCGTCGGCCAGGCGCTCGGACGCCGCGAGCCGGCTGCCGCAGGGCGCGCCGGCTGGACGGCTATAGCCATGGGGGCTGCGTTTATGTCCGCGGCGGCGGTGGTTCTAGTAGTCGCGCCAAAACTCATCGTGCGCATCTTCACCCCCGACCGGCAGGTAATGGAGGTCGGCGTAAAACTTCTGTTCGTCGCTGCCGCATTCCAGCTGTTCGACGGCTTACAGACCGTGGCGACAGGCGCTTTGCGCGGTACGGGAGAGACGCGCATTCCAATGGTCAGCAGTTTCATCGCGTACTGGGTAATCGGCCTGCCTCTCGGTTACTACTTAGGATTCAAGCGGCATCTGGGGGCGGTTGGTCTGTGGGACGGACTAGCGTTAGGCCTGGTGCTTATCGCGGCTGCCTTAGTGTGGGCGTGGCAGCGGCAGGTGAGGCAGGTCATTCATGATTTTCAAGCGATGCAAGAGCTCACGACCGACGAGGTACTAAGAAACTAGAGAAGGCTCTCTGTCCCCGGTGAAAACCTTGGTGCCATTCGCGTTCGCTCTGTCGGTTGAAATTACTGCAACAACGGAGGATGTTTGCCGCTCTGCAGCATCTGCTGTGCGCGGGAGTAAAGTTCGAGTACTTCAATCGGCTTGGTGACGTGCGGAAGCATCGCAAGTTCGAGGATTTCGCGTGTCTCAGCGCTGGGTTTGCGGGAGACGGTCAGCAGCATTCGATCGGCAAGCTCTGGACGATGCTCGCGAACCCACCACACCAGCCGTTTGCTGGAGACCGGCTCTTCGAGTTCGTCGTCGAGAATGATGGCGTCGAGTTCGCGTGAGCGCAGTTGGTCCAGAGCATCGTTGGCGGAGAACGCCGGGATCACTTCCACCCCCAAAGCATTCAGGACTGACCGCTGAAATTCGAGCACAGCCTCGCTGCGCTGAACCAGCAGGATTCTCGTGCCCGGCTCGGCCGGTTCACCATTCCACTCGGGGCTCAAGACCCGCGCTTCGGGCGGACGTGAAGACTGAGTCAGCGGCTTTTCCAAATTTTCTCGAGGAACAGGAATCGTCGCATTGCTGCGCGTGCGGGCAAATTCGGCAGTGGCGCCCGAAAAACTTGCAATGACCTTCCGGGCCTTTTCAACTTGTTCTTCCAAGCGCCCGATAAGATGAGCCGACCGCTCGCCGACAGGCTCTGATTTGATCAGCTCGACGTAGCCGAAGATGGCGGCTAGAGGATTAATCAGATCGCGCGCAACATCGCCCACGATTTTGGAAAATTCCTGATACGTCGCAGCTTCTATCCCATGCTGTCCGCGGCGCGCGGCGTAGGATTCAAGGCCGAGACTTGCGATTCGCGATACCAGTTCGGCCATTTTCTGCTGGGCTCGATCAAAGCGGCGCGACGCGTGGTCGAAGAAAGCCAGGGTGCCATAAGTTTGATCCTCACTACCGACGCTGAGCCACATCGACGCACAGCAAGAGAAATCGAAGGTAGGGAGAAGAATGCTCAAGGCGTCCCAATCGCGGGCCACGATCATTCGACTTGTTTGTTTGCGCACATGCTCGCTGAAAGCGAGCGGCAAGGCTTCCGGGATGGCAAGATCGCTGGCAGCACGGTGGTTCACCCGCACTGTGCCCACGTGATCGACGACCGAACCGGCGGCGGCATAAAAAACGCCGCAGCCCACGTCCAGCAGGTCGCCGCCTGCCTGCAGAGCGCAGCGCAGAAATTCCTGCTCAGTGCGGCAGATTCCTGACGCCGCCGCGACCGCTGCCATGTTTTCGCAAATTTCTTCGATGGAGTACAAGGTCCAGGCTTTCCCGCTTAACGCCCTGCAAGTCTGGTTTCGTCTGTGGGCTGTCGGTTTCGGCCGGCAACCCTCCTCACTGCTCAGTGCCGCTCATTTTCGAGCGCTGAATGCCGACTGCCGATTCCCGCCCCTCAGGCCGAATACACACGCTGTCCTGTGACCCTGCGCACAAGATCGTAAGAAAGCTGATCGATATCTGCCACAGTGATCTGCGCAGTCTTTTGTTGCGGTAGCAGACGCGTGGGGCTCTTCCCATCAAGGTCGCGCCGCAGATGTACGAGCAGCGCCTGAATCACGCTGGCATCGAACTTTGACGGCGAAAGCGTCACCAGGTCGCGGCAGGCACTGAGCACCGAATTACCCTGGCGGTACGGCCGATCGCTGGTCATCGCATCAAAAGTGTCGGCGGCTGCGACGATTCTCACGGAGAGCGGAAGCTCGTCGTTGCGCAGGCGATCGGGATACCCAGAGCCGTCGGCGCGTTCGTGATGCCAACGCACTACTTCCGGCACCTGAGGCCAGGGGAACCGCACCGACGAGACGATTTGATGGCCCATCACGGTGTGATCGGCGATTGCGCGAAATTCTTCCGGACGCAGCGTCGAAGCCTTAGAGAAAAACTGCTTGTCGACGGTCACTTTTCCAATGTCGTGCAGATGGCCCGCGGCTCGGATGCCGGAAACTTCTTCATCTCCCATGCCCAGCGTGCCGGCAATTCCTGCGGCAAAGCGGGCCACCCGAATGGAATGTCCGCGAAGGTACGCGTCCTTGGAGTCGATAGTGGTGGCAAATGCTTCCAGCGCGTCGTCGTAGGAGTGGTGCAGCGAGCTCAGGAGCCGCAGATTGTCGGCGATTTGATGGCGCAGCGATTCTGCCAGCGAATGATTGTGCAGTACCAGCGCAAGATGAGGCACGAGCATTTCCAAGCCTTCGATTTCAGAAGCTTCGTAAGACTCCTGCCGAGCTCGCGCGCCCAAAATCAGCATGCCGACCGGCCCGGAACTCACGCGTAGAGGCGCAACACATCTGATGGACGCGAGAATGGGCGATTCCATCGCGCCGAATATCTGATGAGCGGCGTCAAGGCTCGTGATCACAACTGGCACACGCATCTGCTGCACGGCCTGGGGCTGCGCGCCCGTGAGCGGCAGCGTGGTGTGCGGCGCGAGCGACGGAAGACCGTTCGAAGCAATACAGGTGAGCTTGGTGCCAATGCCGTCCAACAGCAGAAGCGCGCCCTGTTCCGCATCAAAGGCGCGCATGATCCGCTCGAGGACCTGGCGTGCGGTCTCGGCGAACTCACGATCGGCCGTCACCACCGGTCCAAGGTCGGCAATGGTTCTGAGGACCGCGAAGAGACGAACCAGCTTAGAATTTTGTTCCATCACCAGACGAAGTGACGGATTTCGACAGAGCAGTTACAACATAGCACCGGGCGCTATGCACAAACTCCATTTGTGATGCGTGATTAGTTGCTGATTTGGTTCCGCGCAACGCGTGCTCGAGCAAGGTGCTACGAATGACGGGTGCGCCGCTCCGGTAAGGGCAACGAGGCTTAGAAACGGCCGTTACTCGTCGTCCTCATCATCCTCAATGAGTAACCCGCCCATCGCTTCTGCGGCCTCCAGGACTTGCTGATAGTGGTCGTACCACTCGGTCGAAACCTCATACACGAAGAGCGTTCCCTGAAAGGCGAAACCGAGTTGAAGAAAGCCAGTCTTGCCCACGTGGGCACGCAGCCAGCGGGCGTCCTCGAGATCATCGCTGTAGGCCCCTTCCTTCAGGCGGTCGATGAGAAAATCGAGTTCGTCTTTGGCGAGGACGTCATCTTCCATCGTCAAGAACGGCGCGCCCGCGGCCTTGGCCAACTCCACGAAATCCTTCCAGGCATCGGGATTCTCGTCCTGACGCCAGGCGACGGTAGGTAACTCGTCGCCCACGTACCCGGGAAAACGCCGCATGCCATGACCTTCGATGAAGGCCGTCATGTCGTCTTTCAGGATGTGTAGATCGTCAACCGGCATGGGTCCGCAACCCTGAAGATTACACGAAATCAGGCAGGATTTCGTGATTTCACGATTTTGTGATCTCGCGATTTGGCATGCTTTGCGTTGTGCAGGCTCTTTGGTTGCTGCGATGCTCCACGGTCGAGATGACTTGGAGGCAAAGCTGATCCTGTGCCAGCACAAACCGAGTAATCGTCAGCTGGCGGGCGCGAAATGCGGCCGCAGGGACCATTAGTTACTCGCGTTGAAACCTAAAATCACCAAACCATACTCATGAACGTCCAGATTCCAAAATCACAAAATCGCGAAATCACCAAACCACAAATTGCTTGTTTTCCTGTTAAACTCGATTGTTTATTCCAACGCGCGCACACGGCACATGCTGGTTTCCAAAGAATATGTGGCCTACCTGGCCCGCCAGGTCACCAAAAAACTGATCGAAGGCGAATTCATCGAGGCGCCGCACCTGAATGCGACCGTCGAGCGGGTGAATGCAGCCATGCTCGAGGAGATGCAGCTCGAAGACCGCATTAACGACGAAGTTCGCCTGATCCTCGAGGCCTACCAGGAAGAGATGCGCACCACCGGCGCCAGCTATCAGGAGATGTTCAAAAAGGTGAAGCAACAGCTGGTGCAGAAGTACAAGGCGGTGCTGTGAGGATCTCTCGCGACAAAGTAAATAAGCTCGCCCACACGGTGGCAGATGCGCTGGCTACACTTGAGGACGTGGACTTCATCGAGGACCGCAATACCATCCGTGCCGAGGCCCGTAAGATTCTCGAAGATCTTTTGAAAGCTGAAGAGCGAATCGACGCGGCCGCCCGGCAGAAGATCGAAAGCCAAAAGCGGATCATTACCGAAGGCACGCAAGAGTGGGACATCCTCTATCGCAAGTATTACAACGAGGAAGTGAAGAAGCTGGGAATTTGAAAGCTTCTGAGCTGCTCAGCTTCTAAGCTAGTGCGCTGCAAAGACACGCGGCTAGTTGAACTGCTTAGCGGCTCACTAGCTCAATAGCTGACTCTTTGTTTCTCCTGCGGAGTCAGGCCCGCCCATACGGAATTTTTGCTGCGCTCGATCCATCGATTCCTCGGTTCGATTGAATGCGCGCGCGCGAACCACTCATAGGCGGTCACGTTGCTTTGGGTTACGCACGTGCCGCTCCAATAGAGAGCACCCATCTTTACATCCGCTGCTGGATTTCCCGAACTCACTGCTTCGCGCAGCAGATTCACAGCTCTGGAGCAGTTCTGGGGTACGCCACGTCCCTGAATATATTTTTCCGCTTCGAGAATCCGGGGATCCTTATCGCCGAGAGGTTTCGGTTGAATTGGTTTTTCCTCGATGGCTCGCGGCTTAGTGGCTGACGCTTTCGCAACCTTGGCTGGAGGACCGTCCGATTCCGGCTTGGCTGCGTCTTCATTATTGTTATTTTCATCCGTCGCCGAATCTTCGCTATCCGCATCCGCTTTGGCGCTTTTCTCGTTCGGCTTCACGCCGGCAGTGGGGGAATCGGTTGTTCCCGATTTAGCACTCTGCGGCTCCGCATCGCCGTCGGAGTCGCTTGCTTTCTCGGCGTCTCCAGCGGCCTCAGCGGAACTTTGTTTGCCGGCATCGCTACTGGCTTCTTGCGCAGGTGGATTCTGCGCTGCTGAGTCGGCAGGCTTCTTCGGAACCGGCTTGGCAGCCTCTGGCGTGACCACGGGATGATTGGGATCGATGGTGGCTCCGTTTCTCGCCAGCAAGGAGTCAATGTCGAATCCGCCGTTGTGCGTGGCTCGCCATTGCATGAAACCGAGTCCGGCGCCGGCGAGCAGCAGCAGCACGAGCGCCCAGGCTCGCCACGAGACGCCACGCGGAACATCCTCGAGCAGATACTCCGGGCTCGTCTCCTCAGTGTCGTAGATGAATCCATCGTTTCGTGGCGTGTCGTAAACGAAGCCGGTATTGCTCCCTTCATAGTTCAGGCCGAGCAAAGAAGGTCCGCCGATTCCGCCCGCGCGGAGAGGCTGCTGGCGCTCCTGTTCCTCCTCGACAGCGGCTTCCTGCGCGGTATCTGGCGGATAGTTCTCGACTGTCACGGCGGAGGTTGCAATTGAGCTGCGCGCAGCGGGGCTCTTCCCTGCCGAGTCACGCACCAGTTCCCGCTGCCGCTCGCGATCGCGAAATTCGGAAACGCTTTGCGCGGTGTGAGACCGATCTTCGAAGCAATACTCCGGCGCATTCAGCTCAAGCGGATCGCTGTCGTCGATGACTGGAGCAGGAATTGGCTGTTCCAGTTTGGCTCCGCACATTCCGCAAAATCGGTGATTCTCAGGATTGGATTGATCACACTGCGGGCAACGCATAGGGGAGAGACACCTCGGGTTTCAGTACTCCTTTCTTAGATTCCAAGCTGCTGGCTCGGGCTTTCCGGTGCTCGGAAAATCCAGAGTTGCTGGAGTAGTCCGGGCCCTTTGCAGTCTCTCTGGGACGAGCGGCGATCGCTGCTTTGAGACAATAAAAGCGGTGCCTACTGCATCGTTCCAAGTCGTTGAGCAGGCTGCGCGTGCGGCGGGTTTCGAACGTGTAGGAGTGGCTCCGGCCTGGGACTCGCAAATGCGCGAACTACAACAATTTGCCCCATGGGTGGAGTCGGGCTATGCCGGCGAAATGGAATACCTGAAGCGGCGGAACGAGCGGGGCGAATACAAGCGCAGTTCACTGCAGGCAGCACTGCCTTGGGCGGAATCGGTGATCGTCGCAGCTATGAACTACAACCCACCCGCTGTGAAATCGACCGACCGAGCGCTGCCGACGCAGGGCTGGATCTCGCGTTACGCGCTCAGCCCCGCGGACTATCACGAAATCGTGCTTCGAGCTTTGAAGCATGTGGAGTCCGCGCTTTTGGAGCACTTCACCGCTGCAAACAGGCAGATCGAAACTCGCGCCTACGTCGACACGGGTCCGGTTTTGGAGCGAGCGTATGCCAAGTACGCCGGCATTGGCTGGATTGGAAAGAACACATGCATCATCAATCAGGAACTCGGTTCCTGGATCTTTCTCGGCGTGATTGTCACTTCATTGCCGTACAGTGAGTTCGTTCCGGAGCAGAACCTGGCTGTTGCGCCCGACCGTTGCGGCAGTTGCACGCGCTGCATCGACGCCTGTCCCACGCAGGCAATTGTCGCGCCCGGGCAGCTCGACGCCTCGCGGTGCATTGCCTATTTCACGATCGAGAAACGCGGCACAATTCCGGAAGAGATGCGGGAGCGCATCGGGCGCCACGTTTTCGGCTGCGATATCTGCCAGGATGTTTGTCCGTGGAACCGCAAGGCCCCGGTTACTGCTAACCCGGCACTGCAGCCGGATTCGTCGCTGGTGAATCCCGATTTGGGAGAGCTCGCCCAACTTTCTGTAGAAGACTTCCGCAGGCGGTTTCGCGGTTCGCCAATTTCTCGCGCGAAGTATTCGGGCCTTCTACGCAATGTGGCTATCGCAATGGGAAACAGCGGACGCGACGAATATGTTCCAATGCTGGACGAGATGGCGGCTTCGCCGGACGGAGTGGTAGCTGAGCATGCCCGGTGGGCAATCGAGCAGATCTGCAGAGGGAAGGTCGGGACGCCCCGCCGTTCAGTCTTGCCGGACCAACCGTCCGGCGCTCCGAAAAGCGAGGCGCCCGCCTCGTAGTTACGCAGCCGAGCGCTTGCTTGCTGCTGCAGCTTGTTGGCTGGCGATGCGCATTCCGTAGAACGACCGCCACACGAAGAACCATGACACTACGAAGAACAGGACCGCGAGCGCGGTGCTCAGCCCGGGTCCGCGCTGCGCAGTCAACGAGACCGCGAGCTCAACCGCAAGCAATCCGAACAATGTGGTGAACTTGATGATCGGATTAAGCGCAACCGACGACGTATCTTTGAATGGATCGCCGACGGTGTCGCCGACTACGGTCGCATCGTGCAGGGCCGTGCCCTTCTGCTTCAGCTCCGTTTCAACTACTTTCTTAGCGTTGTCCCAGGCACCGCCGGCATTCGCCATGAAAATCGCCTGGTAGAGGCCGAAGATGGCAATCGAAATCAGATATCCCACGAAGAAGAACGGCTCCGCAAATGCGAAGGCAAGCGTCGCGAAGAAGACAGCGATAAAGATGTTCAACATGCCTTTCTGCGCATACTGAGTACAGATCTGCACGACTTTCTTACTGTCTGCCACTGAGGCTTTTTCGACGCCCTCAAGCCGAATATTCGCCTTGATGAACTCCACTGCGCGATATGCGCCCGTCGTTACCGCCTGAGTGGACGCTCCGGTAAACCAATAAATGACGGCGCCCCCGGTGATAAGTCCGAGAACAAACGGTGCGTGCAGCAGCGAGAGCGAAGCCAAATGCGCGGTCAAGCCGTTGGTCAGAGCCATGATGATGGAAAAGATCATCGTAGTGGCTCCTACAACCGCAGTTCCGATGAGCACGGGTTTGGCCGTCGCTTTGAAGGTATTGCCAGCGCCATCGTTCTCTTCTAGCAGTTGCTTGGCCTGCTCGAAGCGAACTTCGCCTTTGTGCTCGCGCTGGATTTCCGCTATCGGCACATTCTCGATGAGAGAAAGCTCGTAGATGGATTGAGCGTTGTCGGTCACCGGTCCATAGGAGTCGACGGCGATGGTTACGGGACCCATGCCGAGGAATCCGAAAGCCACCAAGCCAAAGGCAAATACCGCCGGAGCCAGCATCAAAGGCACGTTTGTGCCGGGCAGAAGATCGCCAAGGCCTTGTACGCTGAACCAATAGCCGATGGCCATTAGCGCGACCATAGTGAGACCGAGGTAGTATGCGGAGAAGTTGCCGGCGACGAGTCCTGACAGGATGTTCAGCGAGGCTCCGCCTTCTCTCGAGGAAGTGACCACTTCGCCTACGTGTCGCGATTCTACCGAGGTGAACACTTTTACCAATTCGGGAATCACAGCGCCGGCGAGAGTTCCGCAGGAGATGATGAGCGACAGCTTCCACCACAGCGTCGGATTGCCGCCGAGATCGGGAATCATGAGTTTGGAGACGATGAAGGTCGCGATGATCGAGACAATCGATGTGATCCAGACCAGCGAAGTCAGAGGCCCTTCGAAGTTCATTTCATCACTGGTGCCGTAGCGTCCTTTGGCAATGGCTTCGTTCACGAAGTAGGAGACCGCGCTGGTAACAAGCATCATGATGCGCATCACGAAGATCCAGACCAGCAATTGGACCTGAATCTGGGCGGTTGGCACCGCAAGCAGGATGAACGTGATGAGCGCGACGCCGGTTACGCCATAAGTCTCGAAGCCGTCGGCACTCGGTCCAACAGAGTCGCCGGCGTTGTCGCCGGTGCAGTCTGCGATTACGCCTGGGTTGCGGGCGTCGTCTTCTTTGATCTTGAAGACGATCTTCATCAGGTCTGAGCCGATGTCGGCGATCTTGGTGAAGATTCCGCCCGCGATACGCAGCGCGGCGGCGCCCAATGATTCGCCGATGGCGAATCCGATGAAGCACGGGCCGGCATAGTCTCCGGGCACGAAGAGCAGGATGAAGAGCATGATCAAAAGCTCGACGCTCACCAGCAGCATTCCGATGCTCATGCCGGCTTTGAGCGGAATCGCGTAGAGCGGATAAGGCTTACCGCCAAGGCTGGCGAAGGCGGTTCGCGAGTTGGCAAATGTATTGACGCGGATGCCGAACCACGCCACTCCATAGCTGCCGAGAATTCCAACGATGCTGAATGCCACGATAATCGGCAGCGTGACGCCGACCGGATGGCCGGCAATCGGAGCCAGCAATCCGAAGTAAAGAACGATGATTACGGCGATGAAGATCCACAGCAGCGCGAGAAAGCGCCCCTGGGTGAACAGATAAGTTTTACAGGTTTCGTAAATAAGCTCGGACATCTCGCGCATCGAGCTGTGGACCGGCAGGTTCTTGAGCTGCATGTAGATCATCAGCCCGAATAGCAGCCCGAACGCGCAGAAGATCAGGCCGATGAGCAGCAGCGCGTGTCCATTCATGCCGAGAAAGTTCACCGACGAGAGGTCGGGAATTTTCAGGTTGGCCTCGCCTGCCGTTTCGGTGGCAGGCGCCGTACCTGAGCTTTGAGCGGCAGCGAATGACTGCAGGAATAAGCAGGTGAGCAAAGCGGAAATCGTTCCCAAGCCGCGCCGCAATATGGCGGTGAGCGACAAGCGGCAGGGACAAAGCGCAGAACCGGCATTCAGACCGGCGTGCGAGGTCAGCATAGATTCCTCCAGAAGCTTCAATTCTCGAGTTGAAGGAGCATGTAAGTTCATCGCCGGACAATCGGCGATGGTGCAGTCCCGGAACCCGCGCTTCCACTCGAATGGTGTGTTCTGAAGCTTGGCCGCGTCTCCGCTTCGTACCGGCTCTCCGGAACGAAACACCCAGGGTGGGACCACTTTTCGCCTTCGTCGGCAGCACAGAACAGCACGCCAGAACGAGGCAAACCCTTTGTTTATAACATGCGGGAAAAAACAGGGTCAAACGCTATTGCTGAGCTAGGAGCGAAGCCTAAACCAACCAAGGGTTCAGGATCTCAACGCCGCACCCTTCAAAGTCTCGGGTGTTCCGTGTCGCAAGCGCGGCCCCGGTTACGAGCGCGATAGAGCAGATTTGCGCATCCGGTCGCGACATCGGACGCCCAACTCTCCGCCTTGCCGATGCAATTTCTGCATATATGTGCGCTGCATCTGAGTTGAAAGCTAGCACGCGGTCCTGAAGCAGCCTTCGGAATAGATCCTGCGCGGCTACACGCAATTCGTCCTTCCGCTTCCCATCGGGGTAAATAGTTATTCCGTAGAGAATTTCTGATTCGCTTACTGCCGTAGTGAACAACTCCTGTGAGGGATACCGATCCAGCCATTTGAGCACTTGCGCTGATGGAATTGGCCGTAGTGGTTCTGAAAGGACGTTCGTGTCGAGGATGATCACTTATCAAAGTCCAGCGGTTCGCTGATTGGCTCCCGAGGAACCTCTGGCAGATCCACACCGCCGAGTGGCGCGAAAATTTCCCTAATGGCAGTGCCCAGACCTGGCTCCTTTCTCGTCTTTGGTTGAGCCAGCGCCTTTTTCAATATCTCACGGGCTTCTTCCTCCATCGAACGCCCGTTTACGGCGGCACGTAAACGCAGACGCTTCTTAGTGGTTTCGTCCATTTTTCGGATTAGAATACTCGCCATGATATCAATGATATCATCGTCGCTCCCATAGGTTAAGGGAAATCCATCAGATGTCTTGGTACGGATTCCAAGCCTATTCTGCTGCTCGAATTGTTAGAATTGAGAAAGTCTCCTCAAGGATTGCGCCATTCTGATCGAGCTTGCACCGTCGATTCTCTCCGCTGACTTTGCCCATCTGGCCGACAACGTTCTGGCGGCGATTCGCGGCGGAGCCACGATCGTGCACCTTGACGTGATGGACGGGCACTTTGTCCCGAATCTCACTATCGGTCCGCCGATTGTGAAGTGGCTGCGGCCGGTGACGGACGCCACCTTCGACGTCCACCTGATGATTGAGAATCCGGACTTATTTATTCCGGAATTTTCTGCTGCAGGAGCGAACTGGATCTCCGTTCATCAGGAAGCATGTGTCCATCTGAATCGGACGCTTGAGCTGATTCGTCATCATGGATGCAAGCCAGGTGTGGTCATTAATCCGGCCACTCCGGTCGAGTCGCTGACGGAAGTGCTCGATATGGTGAACCTGGTGCTCGTGATGACTGTGAATCCGGGCTTCGGAGGCCAGAAATTCATTTCCAGCACCGTGCACAAGATCGCGCAGTTGGCGAAGATACGCCGCGAGCGCGGACTTAACTTCCGCATTGAAGTAGATGGCGGAATTTCCACGGACACCGTCGCGGAAGTCGTGCGGGCCGGGGCGGAACTGCTGGTTGCGGGAAGTGCCGTGTTCGATGGCCACGATGTCACGGCAAATGCGCGAGCGCTGTTGAAGGCCGCACAAGCCGCCGCTCCGCAAAGCAGAGTAGCGGAAGTTGTAAGGATCTAAGCATCAACCTTGAAGGCTTTGTCTTCGACGCCGCGATACTAAGGAAACTCATGATTCATCGGTATTCAAAACTCGTATTTGCCTTGATCTTCACAATGATGGTTGCGGGCTGCCATCACAATAAGGTCACAAATCCCATCGCCAATCTCGACTCCAAGCAGCCGGACAAAGTTCTCTTTGATCGCGCTATGGACGCGATGAAACACGGCAAGTACGACGTCGCCCGGATCACGCTCCAGACGCTCATCAACACCTATCCCGATTCGGAATTCATTGCTCGTGCCAAATTAGCGGTCGGAGATTCCTGGTATGCGGAAGGGACGACTGCCGCGTATCAACAGGCAGAAGTCGAGTACAAGGACTTCCAAACGTTCTTTCCCCAATTGCCCGAGGCGGCTGAAGCGCAGCTGCGCATCGCCGACATGCACTACAAGCAGATGGAAAAGGCTGACCGCGATTACACGCATGCCATGCGCGCGGAAGACGAATACCGGCAGCTGATCCAGCTGTATCCCGATAACACTAAGCTGGTGCCTATCGCCAAGCAGCGCCTGCGCGAAGTACAGGAAGTGCTGGCGGAACGCCAGTATCGGATCGGCCGCTTCTACTATCTTCGCGAGTCGTATCCTGCGGCCATCGCACGGCTCAAGACGCTGACGGATACTTATCCGCTTTACAGCCAGGCCGACGACGCTCTCCTGATGTTGGGCAAGTCTTATGAGAACGAAGCTTTGATGATCAAGAACAGCAAGATGCTCGAAGCTCCCAAAATGAGACTGGTGAAGGACTACAACGCTCAGGCTGCTCAGGTTTATGACAAAATTGTGGAGCGGTATCCACTCAGCTCGAAAGCTGATGATGCCCGTTCCCGGCTAAAGGACCTTGGCCAGTCGGTCCCCACACCAAGCAAAGAAGCCATTGCCGAAAACAAGGCTGAGGAAGACAGCCGCGGTGAATTGGGACATTTCAGCAGCTTCATGTCGACCTTCCGCAAGGCCCCGGACGATCTGGTCCGTGCTCCAAAAGTTGGCGAGCCTACGCTCATAGATCCTCAGCAGACCAGCGCTCCGCAGATTATTCGTGCGGCCGGCACCACGGCGCTCGGACTGCCGAATAGCACTGGGAATAGCGCCGCTACGGTCGAGAAAGTTACCGGGGATGTGCCAAAGAGCGAGCCTGTGCCTCGCTCCGACGCCCCTTCAGCGTCCGACAACTCTTCGGCCAGTGGGTCAGGCACCGGCGCGGCAGCTTCTCCAGGTGGTAACACGGCCCCTCCTGCTTCAGGAAGCAGCGCGAGCACGTCTGAGCAGGGGATTGGTGACCTGACTCCAAATGCCGGCACGCCGGCGACTCAACCGGCCGCGGCTCAGCCTGGCACGGCTGCGGCATCCGGGGACGCCAATTCGGCGTCTTCCAACACGCCTCCTGCAGCGCCTCCCCAGGTCAACGAGATTCAAAATGGGAACTCAACTCAGTCCTCGACGGCGAGCGCAACCAACGCCGCGAGCACAAGCAACAGCGACGATCAAGGCAGCTCTTCCAGCAAGAAGAAAAAGAAGAAAGGGCTGAAGAGAATAGTTCCCTTTTAATCGAGACATAGAGACGCGGTCCCTGCGCGTCTCTACTACTTGTCCTTCTCTGTGCTCGCCGCAGCTTCCTTTTGCGCACTTTCTCGATGCTCGATCTCGGCGAGCGTCTTATCTGCCTGGGCTCTCATTCCCGCCGCCGAATAAGCTCGCACTAAAGCCTGCAGAGGCTCGATTTGCTGCGGTTGGAGCTCTGCTGCTTTTCCATAAAAGCGAATTGCCTGTTTTGGTTTTCCCCTTTTCTCGTACAGGCTTCCCAATGCCATCTGCGCATCGTAAAGGTCCGGATTGATCGCAAGGGCTTTGCGGTAACGCAGGATCGCGCCATCATCATCATTGAGCTGCTGCAAAGCGCGCCCGAGATAAACCTCGCCGTAGGCGTTGTCGGATCCCTCGGCCAATGCCTTTGTCAGCAAATCGCGAGCGCCAACGGCATCGCCCTCTTTCAATTCGATCGTCGCCAGGGCGTTGGTCGCCCATGGATTCTGCGGCTCGCGCGCAAGAACCTCGCGTAGATACTTGCCAGCTTCAGCGTCTTTGCCTTCATAGGCTAATGTGACACCAAGAATTTCCAGAATGCGTGTATCCCGCGGCAGGTGTCGTTGCGCAGCCCTGCCTTCCTCTTCAGCCTGGGAAAGCCTCGATTCACGGAGGGCATTGAACGCACGCGCGTAATGCAACCACGGCCGGCCGTGCCTCTGCGCCGCCAGCGCGAACGGAAACATCAGCAGTAACGGAAGCAAAAGGCAAGCCCACCGCAGCGGACGCTGCACGACGTAACTGGCCCTGCGCGTAAGACTGAGGAGGAATCCAAGAATGAGGCCGCACACAAGACCGCCGACGTGGGCGGAATTGGCAATGTGCGGCAGGATGCCAATGGCCAGGGTCAGAGCTGCACCCATTGCCAAGCTTCGTGTTGTAGAACTTACAACTTGCCGGGGAACAGGCAACCGGGCAAAAGTCAGGACGCTCAGGAGTACGCCCAATATTCCCATCAGCGCTCCGGACGCTCCTGCCTCCACCACCACCGGGTTCCAGTAAAGACTTGTGATTGAGCCAGCGACGGCGCAGATCAGATATCCGCCCACGTAAAGAGATGTGCCCAGCACAGCTTCGGCCAATGTTCCCATCAGCCACAAAGACCACATATTGAGGATCAGGTGCGCGGCGCCAATGTGAACGAAAGCCGAGGTGACGACTCGCCACCACTGGTTGTAGAACAACACCTTCTCGCCGGAGGTCGCGCCCCAGCGCAGAAGTTGATTTACAGATGGCGAGACAGGCGAGACGTGGCTGACCCACATCGCGAGAAAAACGCCGATGTTGATGACCAGAAGGAGAGTCGTTGCTGGGAACCGGCGAACATACTGCTCGACCGTCAAGCGCCTGGCGGGCTCAGGCCGTGCTCGAAGACGACACTCCGGACACAACCCCTCTCCGGCAAGTGGAGCGTCGAATTGCTTTCCGCACTGGGTGCAAGTGACCAAAGGTAGCTCGTGCGGCAATCATAGCGGGTGCCGGCTCGTGATTTTTGGCCACGTGCGCATTCGCATGATCATTTGTGAAAGCTGTATCCCAGGTACAGAAAATTGGAATCGATGCCGGGATTGAACGGCGTTCCCGAATTGGCATTCGAAATGTGGTGAAACCGGTAACCGACGGTCACAGATTTTGATGGGCTAGTGAAGACTTGCAGCCCGGCGCCCCAACTGAACGTGAAATTGATGGATGCCGAGCCGGCTACAGGCACTTCTCTTGAAAAACGCAGGAGGCCTGCGTTGATATCGAGTACTGGCTGCACCCGTTGTCGTCGCCGGAAATTAAATTCGAATCCTACCGGGGCAAACCCAATTCCGTAAGTCGTCCTGCGGCCTGCCGGTCCGCAATTGACGCCTTCAGCAGCGCACAGGGCAAGTATTTTGCTCGGATCCTGCACTTGTTCCACGCCGTTCAGCGTGGGTTGAGAGACCAGCGCAATCGGCACGATGTCCACGGTGAATTTCCACGCAACGCGGTCGGTGGCTACCATCACGCGTCTCCAGCCGGCGCCGGCCATGAACAAACGTCGAGACTCGCTCTTGCCAATCCAGGTAAGCGAATCCGGGGAATAGCCGCCCCAAACTTGATACTCGTTGGCTCCAGTACGGAATGCGTCGGTGTAACCGCGTTGCGCGAAGGAACGTGAAATTGTGAGCAGGAGAAACAGGAACAGCAGCAGGATGCGCTGAGTCATTCTCTTTTTATAAGGCCGCGATTTCAGGGTAAATGGGCCTCTTATCTCAGGCAACAGGCGCGCAAGATTTCAGTCGGCCCCCGATTCGCATGTCGGCAGGCTGTTGGGTTCCGCGCTTCTGGCTTGTCTGAGCTTGGACGTGGTCACCAGAGCAACAGCCGCGATAATCACAACCATGCCTGAAAGCATGTAGCGGTCGATGCGCTCGCCGTGCAGCAGCCAGCCCAAAAAGACGGCAACTGCAGGATTGACGTATGCGTATGTCGCCACCTTGGGAGTGGGTACATGCTCCAGTAACCAAATGTATGCAGTGAAACCAACAAGCGAGCCAAAGGTCACGAGATAAGCGATCGCGAGCCAGCCTGCTCGCGACCAGTCCGCGTGGCGGAAATCGCCCAACAACAGCGCGAGTAGCGTGTTGACGAGGCCGGCAAAGATCATCTCCCATCCTGTGGCCGCAAATGGCCCGACGCCTAGTCGATAGCGGCGCGATAGGACTGATCCGAATGCCCAGCTTAACGCGCCGAGCATCAGCACGAAGCAGACAAGCAGATCGCGGCGGCCGACGCTCCCGCCGCTGACAATGTCTGGCCACAACAAAGCCACCAGGCCTCCAATGCCGAGCAGCAGGCCAGCCCATCCTTGCCGGTTTAAACGATCGCCTCCAAGCAAGGCTTCAATGAGTGCAATCCAGATTGGGACGACGGCGACGATCATCGCCGCCAATCCGCTGTTGATGAACTCCTCGCACCAGGCCAGGATCATGTTGCCGCCGGTGAGCAGCAGCACGCCGACGAGTAGCAAGCGGAAAGCATCTTGGCGCGTGAGCGCAATTTTCTTGCCGCGCAGCGCGCACCAGGCAAGCATGAGCGTACCAGCGATGAGGAAGCGGATTGATCCCAGTAACGCGGCGGGAAAGTGCCGGACGGCAATGAGAATCGCCAGGTAGGTCGATCCCCAAAAGAAATACACCAGTCCGAAGCTGCCAGCTACACGTGCGCGATGTGTCTTGTGATCGGCTGATGAGCCGGCTGCGTCCTCGGCGGAAATGGGCGTCAGTGTTGCCACTGAGATTGAAGAAGAAGAATGCAGCACATCAGATTAGGAAATCCACCCCTCCGGTTCAAAATTTGGTTCTCTTTCGAAGTCGGACTCTGGTTGAGAATGTCTTAAACGCCAGCCTTGCTCGCAATCGCCATTGCAGACCGGTTCCAACTCACTCCGGTTGCGGGTTACTGTTCCAGGATTCCAGGACCAGCTTCCAGCTTCCGTCCTGCTGCTTGCGGAGAATGAGCGTGATTTTGCCTTTGATCTTCAACGGCTCTGAGCGATTCGGCAGGGAGACCGTTTGCGTGTTGATTCCCCACTCGTATGCCATATCTCCGGCAACTTTGGTTTCTTTCCAGTCCACGTCGCACTGGAGGATCCTCGCGTCTTTCGTTTTCTGCTCAAGGTCGTTCAGCCAGGCCGTGATTGCGGGCTTTCCCACCATCGGATCCATCCCGGGCAGCAGATCGACTCCGTCGTCTGCCCACAGAGCCAAGGCTGCGGCATTGTCCTTAGCCCGGCACGCATCTATAAAGCGCCGGTTGAAGGAGGACAGGTCGCTGTTTGACTTCGGGCTGACGCTGCCGGCTTGGCTATCGACCGGCATTTCCGTACTTGGCGAGGGCAAGGTCTGGGCGACGCCCATGGAAAAAGAGAGCAGCAGAATTGACAAGAAATGCAGCAGGAGCTTTGGCATAGTTTTCAGGAACTTAGCACGTTGCTCCGGCTACTCACAAATTCCAGAGTAGCCATACTGCCTGCGGCCAACTTTCCTGCTTCTAATCAGATGTTCGCTCCTGAATTCCCCTGGAGTCTCTATGTCGGGCCCCCGCTCTCAGTCTGTAGCCATGGTGTCGAGTATGACCGTGGTGTTTCTTTTTCTTTTTCTGCAGAGCGCGGCCGCAGCAGATCAAGAGACCGGGTCGGTTCGGCCAGACCTGGCAACCATCGTTAAACATATCAGCGAGGCCCAGCTGCAGAATCGCGAGCGGGTGAAGGCTTATTCAGTCACACGCGAGTACAAAGTGTTCGGTGGCGGCGCGGAGCAGCCGCGCACCGACGTAGTGGCACACGTCAACTTCCTGCCTCCCAGCTCCAAGAACTATGACATCGACCAAAGCACCGGCGGGATGGGCGAAAAGGTAATTCGGCACATTCTCGACCATGAGGTCGATGCGGCACGCGATCCGAAACTGATAATGATTAACGATCAGAACTACGACTTCGAGTACCTCGACGAAGCCACGTTGTCAGGGACTGCATGCTACAAGCTCGGCATTACTCCGCGGCACGATCGCAAAGAATTATTGAAGGCGACCATATGGGTCGATAAGAATTCGTACCGCATTCTCCGAATGGAAGGGGAGCCTTCAAAGAGTTTGTCCTTCTGGGTGAAGGACGTTCACCTCGTGCTTCAATTCGGCGAAGTCGCGGGCATGTGGCTACAAACCGAAAGTCTGGCTCTGGCTCACCTGCGTTTCGGCGGCGAATATAAGATCACCTCACAGGATCTCAATTACGACATCTCGCATGCCGTTGCTGTGAACGTCTCCGCACGGCATCGTCGGCACTCATCCGCAATGATGGCCGCCAGCGTGAGATGACGGGATGCGTCGCTGTCAGCACTCAGCTGTCGGCTAAACCTGGGCCAAGACAAAACACAGTGAATGCGGATCCGCGTCCCTGGCGGACAGCGTTTGGCGGACCGCGAGTTTACTGCGGCCTTACCACGACAATCCTTGGCCTGAAGGTAACCGATATCTGCTTTGAGTCAACGGGGGATGATTGGGTCAGATCAAGGCGGTGCACCTGCGGACCGTTCGCACCGTTTGAATCGACGCCGACAAAGAGTGACGTGGAATCCTGAATCACGCTTCCGGTGAAGATCGTACCGGAGAACGCCGTCCCGTCTGGATTGATAAGCGGCACTACGCCGAGGCTGCTATCCGCGAAGTGATAAAAAGGAACGCCCGAGGCGTTCGTTCCGCTTGCCAGGCTAAAACCGGTGAGGAAAGCAAACGAGGCATTGGCAGTGACAGCAATCTGCGTCGGAGTGCCGACAAACGTGGCGCCTGACCCGAAGCCCGCGGTGGTCTTTGGAGTGTTGCTGGCGCTCGGTGGACATCCGTTGCTATTGTTCACGGTATAGGCGAGATCGACCCAGCCATTTGCACCCGCGCCGATCATGTGGGTGCCATCCGCAGTCACACCCAGGATGTTGGCGGTTCCAGCCGCGTTGTCAACGCGAGCATCATTGCAAGAGGCAAGCGCGAAAATCGAAGTTCCTCCGAAGTAAGCGACGCCGTCCTGGGGCGTGAAGACGACGCCATCGGCGGACAGGGAGAGCTTCTTGAACGTCGCCGTAATCAGGGAGTACTCGTACACCGTAGAACCAGTTGTGAAGTAGGCCTTGGTATTGTCGCTGTTGAAGTCCGCGGCGGTTACGCCACCAACGTCGAACTCCTGATCTGAGTTCGCGGTTGGATTAAAGAGAAATACCTTGCTGTTGGTGGTGTCGGAAATGACAACGCTGTTTCCGTCATTGGATACAGCCAGTACCTTCCCCGTGAGTCCCGCGGCAGTCGCAGTTACGGCATTTGTTCCGGGATCAAATATCAGCAGACCGGCATCGCTGCCGATGTAGGCTGTCGAGCCCGTGCGATTAAAAACCATGGAATTGGGGGAACCTTGCAATGTCACGGCGGTACCGGCAGTGTTGCTGGAGATGGTTATCGGGATGAGCGATTTGTTGGCAGAGCCGTCGGGATTGTCCGCTCCCGTTACATAGACTGTCGTCGCGGTGGATCCGGTAATTGCTCCAACCACAGGATTGCTGTAAATCGACAAACCGACGCCCGTGCCATTCGCGTTGACATTCCCTGGAGCGGGATTGCAAGCCGGTGGACTGCACGAAGCGACGATCGAAGTAGTGCCCGCCCCAGGGGTGGTGACCGCGCCAGCATTGGAACTGATAGCAGCGCTGGGAATAAAACTGGAAAAGGTAAGCGTCGCGCCGGAGATCGGCTGGCCAAGGATATCGGTAACGTCAGCCGCGAGCGTCTGTGAAGTGCCAGTTGCCACCTTGAAAGTAGTGTCGGTTGCACTGGCGATGTGCAGAGAAATCGTCTTAGGCGGGCAATCCACAATTATCGCCGGAGTGCCCGTTGTGCTGGCGATGGTGGCCACAACGCTGGTTGCGCCTGGCTGGCGAGAGGTCACGAGGCCGTTCTGGTCCACTGTCGCCACGACCGCATTTCCCGTCCTCCAGGTAAACGGGCCAACCTTTGAAGTTACGTCAGTTCCATTGCTGAAAGCCTTCGCCGCAAACTGCTCGGTCTGATTTTGCGATACGCAAACCGGGGGAGTGGTAGGGCCGGAAACGACGATGCTATCCACCTGAGGATGGACGAAGACGGGTATTGTCGCGGTGAGGCCGTCGCCGGTGACCAGAATATTGGCGCTGGGACTCTTCCCATTATCCGGCTGCGGTTGACAAACGATGTTGTTGGCGTCGAAAACTCCCGCGCAGATCGTGCCGCTCGAAGTGACCGTCACTTGAGTCGGATCGGAGGAAGAATAAGTAAATGTCGGCTGAGTAGCCAAGTTGGTTCCCGTCGAATCAACCACCACAGGCGTTCCATTGAAGCCAACCACCTGGCCGTGGTTGAGTGAAAAGCTGGTTGGGTTCGTGGTAATGGACGCCGGCGTGGGAGATGTGGTGGTGGAACTTTTATGTCCGCACGATGCCAAAATCGCGGCCGCTGCAAGAAGAAGCGCGAGCCGGGTAACCGCAGAAAACCCCATGAAGCCTCCCCGCTGCTGTCGTCCGGCCCGATCACAGGCGCAATATCGCTGCAACAATCAGCGGAATGATAGATAAAGACTGAGTAGCTAAGCCTTATAAGTTTAGAGTCGCAGCTGCTGTACCCGCAACAGAACGGCGCATTTCCTTGGACTTGCAGACCATCTCGACCCCAGACTGCCAAACTCGGATGGCAAGGACTGAGAGATTCGCATGCTAAACTCCGGCTAGCGAATGAGAAAACAGTTTCGCGGGTGGATCTTGGCGGGCATCCTCGGTTTTGCGGTGCCTTTAGCTTGTCAGGACGTTTCCGCTGCTGCCTCGGAGTTCGCTGCCAGAATCGCCAATCGAATTACTCCTGCCGCCGCTTCGCTGACCATAAAGAACAACTCGTCACTTCCTGTGGCAGCCATATCCCTAGTCGAATCTCAATTGCGCGAACAGCTTCGGGCGCGCGGGTGGAGGCTCGACCAGGCAGGAGAGAGCGGCAATTCCATTGAGGTTGCGTTAAGCGAAAATTTGGGCCATTACGTCTGGACGGCGCAGATCGGCGTCGGCGACAAAACCGAAGCCGTAGTCTTCGAAGTGCCGCACACTCACGACGACGAAAGTCCATCTCGAGTTATTTCTCTCTCGCGCACTTTGCTCATCGGATCCGATCTTCCGCTGCTCGATATCGCACTGCTGAAAGGAAAGACCACGGAAGGCGCGCACCTGCTCGCGCTAACCCCCGCAGCTGTTCAGCTCTATCAGTTTCAATCGGCTACATGGCATCTCTTACAAACACAGGCGCTCACTGTTTTGCCAGTGCCGAATCGTGACTTGCGCGGACGCATAGTCGCGGATCAAGGGAGCGCTTTCGATGCATACTTGCCTGGAGTTCATTGCACCGGCATCGTTACTTCAGGTCTAAGTTTCAGTTGTCGAGCAACAGACGATCCCTGGCCGCTGAGCGACGATCGCCATCGCCTCGGCTTCTACGTCGCATCGCGGAACTTCTTTAATGGCGTGATCTCGATTCCTGGAGCACAAGGGGAAAATGCCGGGCCCTTCTACTCGGCGGCAATTCTGAACGATCGCGTGCTCTATTCAGGAATCGATGGGAAAGTGAGAATGCAGCTCGCTGGCCAGCACGCGCCTCAAGCCATAAGTCCGCAATGGGGCAGCAGTATTGCTGGAATCCAAAGTTCGTGCCAAACGGATCTCGTGCTCGCCTCTGCCTCTGCGGACTTCGACAGCAGTGATCAAGTTACTGCTTTTCGTGCCGGTAAGTCCGATTTTGTTCCAGCGTCAGAGGCGCTCTCGTTCTCAGGGCCTGTGCTAGGCATGAAGGCTTCCATCGATCGCCAGCAGGCTGTCGCAATAGTTTCCTCGCTCAGCGGACGTTATGAAGGGTATCTGCTTACTGCTCGTTGCGGCGCTTAGCGCCGTCGCCGCGTGTGCCGAGACGCGTCCGAAGTTCGGCGGCACGCTAGTCGTTGGCATGCGCGGGAGTTTTTCGTACGAGAACAAGTCGTCGTTGAACGCCGATGACGAGCTTTTCCGTGATGCTGTACTCACTAATGTGTGCGATCGCCTGGTTGTGCTCGACGACGCGGGTGATCCCCGCTCCGCACTCGCAGTCTCCTGGCGTAGCGAGCGGGAGCAACGCTCGTGGTATCTGACTCTGCGGAAAAATGTGGACACGCCGAATGGCACTCTTGGGGCTCAAGCGATCGCAACGCCACTGGCGTTGGCAAACCCTGATTGGCGCGTCCGCCCCGAGGGCGATGAGCTTCTGATTCAATCCGAGAAGCCCTTGCCCAATTTGCTGTCAGAACTGGCTGAGCCGCGTAATTCCGTATGTCTCACTGCAGAAGATGGACGCTGGATCGGCAGCGGTCCATTTCAGATCGCTGATTTCCGCGCGGGGCAATACATAGAACTTAAAGCCTTCGACCAGGCATGGCAGGGGCGTCCCTTTCTGAATTTTATTCGCTTCAACATGCACAGCTCTGGCGCTGCGGGAGGCACATCTCCTACGCTCAGGGCAGACCTATGGCAGAACGAGGTTCCCGAAACGGTCAACTCCGGTGTTACGCAAACGAGCGATGCGCTTGATCTGCTGGCCTTAGTGTTTGCTCCTAATCGTGGCGCAGGTGCTGACCTGCGCCTGCGAAAGGCCATCTCTCTCGCTCTCGATCGCTCATCCATTTTTAGTGTTTTGCTCCGGCGCACCGGGGAGCCCGGCGCGTCGCTGCTGCCGGAATGGATCTCGGGCTACGCTCACCTGTTCGATCAATCACAGAACCTGCTGGAAGCCAAACGGCTCGAGTCGCTTGCGCCGGTTCAAACAGTATCCATTGCGTATGACAGCTCAGATCCCCTTGCAAAACTTATTGCCGAGCGCGTTGCGGTAAATGCTGCCGAAGCTCGAATACACATGCAGGTCGTCGCACAGCCTGCTTCCCAACTGGGGAATGCCGATGTGAGTCTCCAACGGGTCCGCATCGCATCGCCGCATCCTGCGGCTGCTCTTCAAGCCCTTGCCGGTTTGTTGCGTATGCCCCGCCTCCAGGCGGCAGAGAACCTAACGTCGGCTGAGTCTTTGTACGCCCTTGAGAGCGAGGCGCTTCAGGATTACACGGTCATCCCATTGGCGCATGTGCCGGAAAGAGTTTCGGCTTCAACCCGCACGCATGACTGGCGCATGAACCGATGGGGAGAAATCAACTGGGCCGATGTCTGGACGGAGCCCCAGCCATGAGCCTGCGCACTCGCCTGTTGCTTATTTACGGCAGCATCGTCTTGATAACGGTATCCGTGATCTCGTATTCCGTGTACGCGGGCGCCAGAAGAGCGTTCAACCTCTGGACAAATCAGACAGTCGATCTGGTCACTGGGCAACTGCGACGCGAATTTACGCTCGAGGGCGATGACCTCGCCAGGCGAGCAGCGGTGATTGCAAGCTCCCAACCGGTGCGCGTGATGGCAACTGCGCTGAGTGCACCCGGCGGCGATCCTGCACCGTACCTGAATCTCGCGGCGACGATTGCGGGCGAACAACAGCTCGATTTCGTAGAACTTCTTTCCGACGACGGGACTATCATCTCCTCTGCTCACTGGCCCGCGCGATTCGGTCTGCGCGAGCCATGGATTGCCGAAGCTACTGATCGCAGGGGTCAGACTCCATCACTGCGTTATATGGAAACGCCTGATGGAGACCAATTGGGCCGCATCGTCCTCCGTGAATTCACTGCAGATTCAACATCCAATCGAAAATTTGTTCTTCTTATCGGGCGGAGAATTGATTCTGCCTTCCTCCGTACCTTCGTGCTGCCCGAGGGCACAAGGCTGCTACTTTGGCAGCAGCAAGGGAGTGGCACCGGCTCGCTCCAGGACGCCTCCGGTCCAATCAGCTTTTCTTCCACGCTGAAGCCGGTCATTGAACAATCGCGGAGCACGGCATCGGAGGCTAGAGCGCGAGTTCGTCTCGACGACAGTCCGGGCACCGTCTCTGTCGTCAACACGATTCCGTTAATGGGAGCGTCGTCGCGCTTGCCTCTTGCGCTGCTCGTGGTCGCCAGCAGCCGGCGCGACTTAAACTACCTCCAGGAGCGGTTGCTTCGTGTGGGGCTGATAGCCGCGGTCGCTGGAATCTTCGTCAGCATCCTTGTGAGCCGGTGGTGGGCAGCGCGCATAAGCCGGCCCATCGAAGAGCTCTCCCATGCTGCTCAGGATGTCGCTGCGGGAAATTGGGAACGTAAAGTAGAAGTCAGGGATGCTCCCGCAGATGGAACCACTGGTGACGTTGCCGGAAGGGATGAGGTTACCCGACTCATTGGTTCCTTCAACCGCATGACCGACGAACTGCTGCGGCAGCGTGACCGGGCAGTACAGGCGGAACGTGTTGCCGCGTGGCGAGAACTCGCGCGGCGTCTGGCACACGAACTGAAAAATCCTCTGTTCCCTCTGCAGATAACCGTGGAAAACATGATGAAGGCGCGTCAGCAAAGCTCGCCGGAGTTCGACGAGATATTCCGCGAAAGCACTGCCACGTTGCTGGCTGAGCTGAACAATTTGAAAAAGATCATTGGCCGATTCAGTGACTTTTCGAAGATGCCCGCGCCACAACTACAAACTGTTGACTTGAACGCAATGCTGCGCGAGGTCACCAGGCTGTTCGCGCCGCAACTCAATGGGCCAAGTTCCAATGTCAGAGTACAAACGCAATTTACTGATGGTGATACACGCATTGCGGGAGATCCTGACCTGCTTCGCCGGGCGTTTGAGAATCTCGTTTTGAACGCTATTGACGCCATGCCGCAAGGAGGCACGCTCAGAATCGCCACGTCGTCGGTCGAGCACGAAGTTCGGGTAGAAATTTCAGACACCGGAATCGGCCTCACGGAGGAGGAGACCAGGCGGTTGTTCACTCCTTATTACACAACGAAACAGCACGGCACCGGTTTGGGACTTGCGATCGTACAGTCGGTGATCAGCGACCACGGCGCCCGCATTTCCGTTTCCAGCCATCCGGGGCAAGGTACTACCTTTCGCCTCGAGTTTCAGCGACCCTCAGCCGAACCTGCGCTGGCGAGTAGAGTGTAGTCATGGCCAAGGCGCATCTGCTGATTATCGACGACGAACCGAACACGCTTGCGTCGCTCTCGCGCGCCTTTCGCCTCGCAAGTCATGAAGCGACGGTTTGCGACCAGGCCTCAAGGGCGCTGGAACTTGTTAAAACCCAGAGCTTCGATCTCATTCTTTCTGACGTAGTAATGCCGGGCAAAGACGGCCTGACACTGCTCGAAGAAATCAAAGCGCTCGGTGTGACTACGCCAGTGGTGATGATGTCGGGTCAAGCGCACATCGAGATGGCGGTGCGCGCAACGAAGCTCGGGGCCATCGACTTTCTCGAAAAACCCATCTCCACCGACAAGCTTCTGCTCACGCTCGATAACGCGATGCGCTTGACGCGTCTCGAGGCAGAGAACCGAGAGCTGCGCGGGACCTTGGGTAAGCACGAGTTGGTGTGGAAGGGTGAAGCGATGTCGCGTCTAATGGCGCAACTTGAGCGTGTTGCTGCCAGTGAAACTCGCGTCTGCATTCTCGGCGAGACGGGAACCGGCAAAGAGTTGGTAGCGCGAACCATTCACCACAAAAGTCCGCGTCGCGAAGGTCCCTTTGTGACATTGAACTGCGCCGCAGTTCCCGCTGAACTGATTGAGAGCGAACTTTTCGGGCATGAGAAAGGCTCGTTCACCGGTGCAGCCGCGCGGCATCTGGGCAAGTTCGAGCAAGCCAATGCCGGGACACTATTTCTGGATGAGATCGGCGATATGCCGATTCCCATGCAGGCCAAGCTGCTGCGCGTCCTGGAGGAAGGTGAAGTGGAGCGAATCGGGGGTAGCGGCACAGTAAAGGTGGATGTGCGAGTTGTCGTAGCTACGCACCGCGACCTCGCTGTGCAGGTGCGCGAAGGCAAATTTCGTCAGGACCTCTTTCATCGCATTTACGTGTTCCCGATAACCTTGCCGCCGTTGCGCGAGCGGCGCGATGACATTCCCGTTTTAATCGATCATTTCCAGCGACAGATTGCCCGGCAGAACAACTGGAAGCTAGCGGACTTCACGCCGGAAGCTATCGCCGAACTCCAACGCTATGACTGGCCAGGTAACGTCCGCGAGTTGCGCAACATGATCGAGCGCCTGCTTCTCTTGGCCAGCGCCAATGGCGTCGATCTCGGCACAGTGAGAATGGCACTGCCCAAAGGTCTGCCGCCAGAATCGGCAACGCAGGGAGTCCCAGACGGTCATGGAACACTTTCCCAACGGATGGATGAGGTCGAACGGCGGATTATCCTTGGCGAACTAGATCGCCAGCAGCACCACATTACGAATACGGCCAAAGCGCTCGGACTCGAGCGCAGCCACCTTTACAAGAAGTGCCAGCATTTGGGAATCGACTTGGCGCGCGTGCGCGGGCAGGGTTCTTAGAATTTCCAGGCGCGGCTTAGATAATCCGAGCATGTAAGGACCATCAGGATCGACAGGAAGAACAGCCCGCAGCCGATCACGAGCGCAATCATCTTGGGTGAATATTTCACGTGCATGAAGAACAGCACTACCAGAGTCGCTTTTGTCACAGCGATGGCAAGCGCGATGATTGGATTTCCCACGCCAAAGTTCTGGAAAGCAGCGAACACTGTGAGGCCCGTGAAGATTAAGAGAATGATCCAGATGGTGACGTAAAGCTTTGGCGATACGATATGGTCTCCGCCGTGCGATGCCATTGATTTTCTCCTAATCGAGCAACAGGCAGTTGCAGTTAGTGATAAACAACCTGCCTAATTCCTAAACTAACTACGCCCCTGCGGCTTTCCTCTAATGCACTGGGCTGCGACTTACCAGGTAAAGCAGCGGGAACAGAAAAATCCAAATGATGTCGACAAAGTGCCAGTACAGTCCGAAATTTTCGACCATTGTGTAATGGTGCGGAGGATAGGCTCCGTGCCAGGCGCGATAGATCAAAAATATCAGTATGCCGGCGCCGATAATCATGTGGAGCGCATGCATTCCGGTCATCGCAAAATATAGAGCAAAGAAGATTGAGGTTTGACTGGCGACGTCCGCCGGCACGCGTTCGTCGGCCGGCTCGCTGGAATTAAAGTCGAAGTTCGGCCCGGGTACGTGGTGCTCGACATACTTTTCGTGGTACTCGACCGCCTTGATTCCGAGGAACACGCCACCCAAAACCAGCGTCGCGATCAGAAAGAGGATGAGCAGTTTGCGGGCGCCCAGCGCCGCGCTATGCACCGCCATCGCCATGGTTAAGCTGGAGCAAATCAGCACCGCGGTGTTGATAGCGCCGAGGTCGATTCGGATCGATTTGCTCGCGGCCACGAACGCCGGATTGTACATGTTGCGATAAATGAGATACGCCCCAAACAATCCGCCGAAAAACATGATTTCCGTAATGAGGAACACCCACATCCCGAATTGGGACGCGTCCTTCTGCTGCTCGATGGTGTCGAACTGTTCGAGCAGTGCGGGATCGTGATGATGTCCCGCCGCCGGCGGCAGCGTTGTCGCGTGACTATCCGACAATCTCGACCTCCTCGGTCTGACTCTCGTAATCGTAGGCTTCCTGAGTCACGATGGGAATCTCGTGGAAGTTGTGCGTGGGTGGGGGCGAAGTCGTCTGCCACTCGAGGCCGGTTGCGCGATAAGGATTGTTTCCGGCGATCTCACCATATTTGAGCGACCACAACATGTAGAACATCGGCATGAGTAGTCCCACAGCCAGCACAGAAGCGCCTGCTGTCGACAGCACGTTGAGAACCTGGAACTCCGGCGGATAGGAGTGATATCGCCGCGGCATACCCATGTAACCAAGCACGAACTGCGGGAAAAACGTCAGGTTGAATCCGATGAAGGTGATCAGCGCAGCCAGTTTCGCCGGAGGTTCGGGATACATGCGCCCGGTAATCTTGGGCCACCAGAAATGCATGCCGGCCAGATACGCGACGAGCATGCCACCCACCATGACGTAGTGGAAGTGCGCGACGATGAAGTAGGTCGCGGTCACGTGCACGTCCACGCCCACGGCCGCCAGGAACAATCCTGTCAGACCGCCAATTGTGAAAAGTCCGATGAACGCAAGAGCGTAGAGCATCGGAGTGTCGAAGTGAATGGAACCTTTATAGAGGGTTGCAGTCCAGTTGAAGACTTTTATGGCAGACGGGATGGCGACCAGGAACGTAGCAAAGGAAAACACCAGCGCCGAGTAGGTGGAAACGCCGGCGATAAACATATGGTGCGCCCATACCAGAAACCCGAATACCGCGATTGCGATGCTGGAGAAGGCAACTGCCGTGTATCCGAACAGCCGTTTGCGCGCGAAGCAGGGGATGATCTCGCTGATCACCGCGAATCCCGGCAGAATCATGATGTAAACCGCGGGATGCGAGTAGAACCAGAACAAGTGCTGGAAGAGCACCGGATCTCCGCCGAGCGCAGGATTGAAGATGCCGATGTGCAGTCCGCGCTCGAGTGCCACAAGGATCAGCGTGATCGCGAGAACCGGAGTCGCCAGAACCATCACCACGCTGACTGCGTAATGGGACCATACGAAGATCGGCAGGCGAAACCATGTCATGCCGGGCGCGCGCATGCGATGAACGGTGACGATGAAGTTCAATCCAGTAAAGATCGACGAGAAGCCGGCAATCATGATGCCGGTGGCCGCCATGACGACATTGGTCGTCAAGTATTGAGTGCTGAGAGGCGTATAGAAGGTCCAACCGGAATCGACGCCGCCCGCTATGATTGCGGAAAAAGTAAAGACAGCTCCCACCAGCAGGATGTACCAGCTCGCGAGATTAATCTTCGGGAACGCGAGGTCGCGCGCTCCAATCATGATCGGCAACAAAAAGTTTCCCAGGGTCGTCGGAATCGACGGCACCAGGAAGAAAAACACCATCACGATTCCGTGCATGGTGAACAGCTTGTTGTAAGTGTCAGATTGGAACAGGTCCCCAGCCGGCGTTAGGAGTTCGAGCCGAATCAGGCTGGCCATCAATCCGCCGAAGAGGAAAAAGATGCTAATAGTTACGATATAAAGGACAGCGATACGCTTGTGGTCCTTGGTCAGGAACCATGACTTCACTCCATAACTGGAGTTCAAGTACGTATCGGTCGGCATTTCGAGCGCACGAGTCTGCGCTACGGTACTCATTGTCGTTGCTCCGCTGATGAACCTTTGGGCTTCG